>DRPV01000154.1 GCA_011330685.1 Desulfobacterales bacterium | reverse complement strand
TGTCTGAGTGAGGAACGAACGAGTTTAGCAATTTTTGCGTAGCGAGCTTAGAGGTAAGCGAGCTTGCGAGACTCCGAAATCAAAGAATTTTTCACTCCTTAGCGTAGAAGACAGTCCTATTACCCGGATTTAATTGGATGCAATTCCCTAACCGGACACTACTGCCGCCGCTTAAAAGGTGCCAATCCGTATGCAACTATCAACATCACTATTCTCATGAACAAAGCCATGCGGGCTGACCTGCCAAGGGATAAAGCCGTCCTCTCCTGCCGCGGCTTAGCAGTCGGCTATAAGGACAGCCCGATTATAACCGACATCAATCTTGATTTTGAGGCTGGTCAGTTTATCACCCTGCTCGGCCCCAACGGCACGGGCAAAACCACCCTGCTGCGCACCCTGTCAAGGCATCTTGAGCCCATGGGCGGCAGCATCTACCTTAACGGCCGCCCACTCAATCTCCTGCGGCAGGCGGAACTGGCCCGCCTCATGGCCGTGGTTCTCACTGACCGGGTGACGCCGCCCCTGTTTAATGTTTTTCAATTCGTCGCCCTGGGGCGTTATCCGCATACCAACTTCCTCGGCCGCCTGACTGCCAGGGATCAACGGGTCATCGCCGAATCGCTGAGCGCCGTCCACGCCGATGAATTGGGCCGGCGTGATTTTGCCAGCTTAAGCGACGGCGAATGCCAAAAGGTGCTGGTGGCCAGGGCCCTGGCCCAGGAGCCGCGGATTTTACTCTTAGATGAACCCACGGCCCATCTCGACCTCAAACACCGGATCGAGGTAATGGCCATCTTGCGCGATCTATGCCGAAGCAAGGGGATTACCGTCATCTCCTCCCTGCATGACGTGGATATCGCTGCCAAGGTCTCAGACCGGGTTGCCCTGATTAAGAACGGGGCCGTTATCGACTGGGGCTGTCCCGAAGAGGTATTAAACGGCCGGGCCGTATCCAGCCTCTACGATTTTGAAGCCGCCTCCTTCAGCCATCACCTCGGCAGTATTGAACTGCGTGGTAACGGCCAGCGGGGCCTGGTCTTCGTACTCGGCGGCATGGGCAGCGGGGCCGCCGTTTACCGCCTGCTGGCCAAAGGAGGCTACGCCGTAAGTACCGGCGTGTTGCAGAGCAACGATCTGGACTGCTATGTGGCCCGCAGCCTCGGGGCGGACTGCGTCAGCCAGCCGCCGGCCGCGGCCATGAGCGAAAATTCCATGACCGCGGCCTGGGCCAAAATCAAGCAATGCGATCTAATGATTGACGCCGGGGGCGATAATCAGGGCCCCTACCAGAGTAATATCGCCCTGCTTAAAAAGGCCGTGGCCCACGGCACACCAGTCTTCAGCCTCCGCCCGGCCGGGACGGAAAACCGGAGTTCAGACGTGAAGGAGGCCCGGATTATCAGAGTTAAGAGCGCCAGCCGGCTGCTTGACACCATAGAGGAATTATAATGAAAACCACCTACAGTCTGTGCTATTATTCCTCCGGCGGCATGGAACTGCCGTCGCTCAGCGAAGGAATACGAACCTACCGTGAACGGGGCGGCCGGATTCAGGTAAAGGCCCGCACCCAGACCCAGCTCTTTGACCAGACCCGGCAACAGGCCTTTGTCCGGGATGCCATGCAGGCTGATATAGTCATCATCAGTCTCCACGGCGGCAAAGCCTCCTGCCCCGCCTTTGAGCTGCTCATCGAGGCCATGACCAGGGACAGCCAAAAGAAACGGCCTCACCTGCACATCCAGCCCAGCGGCGGAGATGAGGACTCATTAATCGCCGCGAGTGAACACAGCTCCTCCTTCGGCACCCCGGTCTGGGACACCATCAAGCAATACATAGAACGGGGCGGCCATATCAATTTTCAGCGCCTCCTCGTTTATCTCCACAACCTGCTCTTTAACCGCGAGTCAAATTGCGCCCCGCCCTTAGAGCTGCCGAATGAAGGGATTTACCATCCCGACCTTGAGGGGGTTCCGAAGTTAGAGGATTATCTGCGCCAGCGGCTCAAACCAGGGCGGCTCACGGTGGGACTCTGGTTCTATCAGACCTACTGGGTCAACAATAATCTGAGCTTCATCGACAGATTGATCCACAGTATTGAGGCTCAGGGGGCCAATGTCATCCCGGTGTTTCACCTGCGCTACAAAGACGCCGAGCGCGGCAACCGCGGGGCGGATTATATTGTTGAACATTATTTTATGGATCAGGGCCGCCCCCGTATCGAGGTGCTCATTAACCCGCTGCTGTTCAGCCTCAGCCTGGCCGGGCCGGAATACAAGGATCTGCTAACCAGGCTCGGAGTGCCCTGCATTCAGGCCATGATGTCTATGAACCCTTACGCGGTCTGGCGTGAATCGGCCCAGGGCATGAGTACGGCGGATGTCAGCTTTGCCGCGGCCCAACCCGAATTCGACGGCACCCTCATCACCGTACCGGTGGCCACGAGGGAACAGAATACCATTGACCCCTTAACCGGCGGCCTGCTGGCCAAATCCCAGCCCATTCCGGAACGTATCGACAAACTGGTGCGCTTGAGCCTCAACTGGGCCAGACTCCGCCGGCTCAAAAATAGTGAGCGGCGGGTGGCCGTCATCTTCCATCACTATCCGCCCCGTAACGACCGCATTGGCTGCGCCGCCGGGTTAGACAGCTTTTCATCCGTCAAACTGCTTCTGGATCGTATGCAGGAAGAGGGTTACAAATTGGCACGAACCTTTGATTCCGGAGATCAGCTGGCCGAAGAGCTGATCAGCGGCATGACCGCCGATGAACGCTGGCTCACCTCTGAGCAAATGGCAGAGCGGGCCGAGGCCCAGGCGGGAGAAGAATATTGCCGGGCCTGGAATGAGGAACTCCCGGCCGCCGTCCGTGCCAAAATGGCCGCGGACTGGGGGGAGGCGCCGGGTGAATTATTTGTCCATGACCACAAGCTCCACTTTGCCGGGCTGATAAACGGCCATGTATTCATCACCATCCAGCCGCCGCGCGGCTATCTAAGTAATATTGACAAGATATACCATGATCCGCATCTCTCTCCCCCCCATCATTATCTGGCTCAATACCGCTGGATTCGAGATGTATTCAAGGCCCACGCTGTCATACATATAGGCAAACACGGCAGTCTTGAATGGCTGCCCGGCAAAGCCCTGGGGCTTTCCGAAAGCTGTTATCCTGACCTGGCAATCATGGAACTGCCCAATATCTACCCCTACATTATTAACGATCCCAGCGAGGGTACCCAGGCCAAAAGGCGGAGCTATGCCTGCATAATCGACCATCTGACTCCGGCGTCGACCAATGCCGATCTGTACGAGGACCTGGCCAAATTGGAGAATCTACTGGCCGACTATGAAATTGCCGTCAGCGAGGATCCCGGCAAGGTTGAGATCATCCGCCCCATGATCTGGGAGGCCGTGGAGGCTGCCCATCTTGATAAGGATTTAGAAATCGACCAGCAAAAGGCCATGGCTGATTTTGGCGAATTTTTAGACAGACTACACGCCTATCTGCATGATTTAAGCGACACCATGATTAACGACGGCCTCCACACCCTGGGAGTACCGCCCACGGATGAGCGGCTGGTAGAATTTCTAACCCAGCTTACGAGACTTGCCAACGGCGATGTCCCCTCCCTGCGTGAAACTCTGGTGCGGGCCTTGGGCTACGAGCTTGACGACCTGCTGAATAATAAGGGACGGCGACTCAAGCGTTTTAATAACGAGAGCGGCGGCCGGATTATCGCCAGGGCTCAAGAAGAGGCCTTAAAACTTATCCGCCGACTGGCGGCCGCCGATTATGATCCTCTCCAGGCCGCGGCCCTTGCCCCAAATAATGAAACCGCCCAAATACTTACCTATATCGCCAAAATACTGGTACCCAATATCCGCCGCTGCGGCGAGGAGATTGACTCCACCCTCATCAGCCTGAGCGGTGGTTTTGTAAAACCCGGCCCATCCGGCGCCCCCACCAGAGGCCAGGCCGATATCCTGCCCACCGGCCGCAATTTTTATTCGGTTGATCCCAACAAGATCCCCTCCCCAGCCGCCTGGGAGACGGGTAAACGGCTGGCCAACGCCCTGATCGAACATTACCTTGCCAAGAGCGGCGCTTATCCGGATTCCGTGGGAATTCTAATCTATGGCGGCCCCACCATGCGCACGAGAGGCGATGATATTGCCGAAATCTATTACCTCATGGGCCTGAAACCCATCTGGCAGAAAGGCAGCGGCAATGTCTGCGGCTTGGCGGTTATTCCCAGCGCCGAACTCGGCCGCCCCCGGCTTGACGTGGTACCAAGGGTAAGCGGCTTTTTCCGCGATGCCTTTCCCAATCTCATGGAACAGCTCGACGAGGCCGTGGCCATGGTCAGCGCCCTGAACGAACCGCCGGAGACCAATATCCTGCGCCGTAATGTCATGGCCGACATAGAAAAATACAAAGACCAGGGCCTGAACGAGGAAGAGGCCCGGCGCGAGGCCACCTTCCGGGTTTTCGGCTGCCCGCCCGGCACTTACGGCGCCGGGGTCAGTGAATTAATTGAGTCCAAAAACTGGCAGACCAGGGATGATCTCGGCAACAATTATATCCGTTACTCGGCGCACGCCTACGGCCGCGGAAGCTACGGCAGCAAAAAGCCCGAAAACTTCCGCCGCCTGCTGGGCCGGATGGATGTCACCGTAAAGAATGAAGACTCACGGGAGTACGATATGATGTCCTGCACCGACTATTACAATTATTATGGCGGCCTCATCGCGGCGGCCGAAACCGTGCGCGGCACTCCGCCCCTGGCTCTCATGGGCGACAGCGCCGATCCCAAACGAATCCGCCTGCGCACCACCTTTGAGGAGGCCAGACATGTCCTGCGCTCCCGCCTCGTTAATCCCAAGTGGTTAAAGGGCATGAAACGCCACGGCTACAAAGGGGCGGGCGACATCTCGCACATGATGGATGTGATCTTGGGCTGGGACGCTACCGCCGGAGTAATTGAGGACTGGATGTATGATAGTATCGCGGAGAAATATGCTCTGGACAAGGATATGCGGGAATGGATGCAAAGGGTTAATCCTTACGCCCTGCAAAATATCATGGACAAACTGCTCGAGGCTATAAACCGCGGCCTGTGGCAGGCGGACAAGAAAATGGAGGATGATCTCCGTGACGCCTATCTTGAGATTGAGGGCGAGATTGAGGAACGTACAGAATGAGCCGCACCGGAGGACAAGAGCCATGATTACCCCTCTCTACCCCCTCGCCGCCCTCATCGGCCAGGAGGAATTGCAATTGGCCCTGCTGCTTAACGCCGTTAATCCCGCCATTGGCGGCCTACTTATCCGCGGCGAAAAGGGAACGGCCAAATCAACGGCGGTGCGGGCTCTGGCGGAGCTGCTCCCGGAAATAGAGGTGGTCTCCGGCTGCCGCTTTTCCCGCCGCCCGGCCCGACGGGACGAGTTATGCCTTGAGTGCCGTGGATGTGATGATGAACCAGGTATCAGCCGCAGAGCGGCGCGGCTGGTTAATTTACCTTTAAATGCCACCGAAGACCGGGTGGCGGGCGGCATTGATTTTCCCGCCAGCCTTAAAAGAGGCAGAGCCATCCTCCAAACCGGCCTGCTGGCCGAGGCCCACCGGGGTATCCTCTATATTGACGAGGTCAATCTGTTAGACGATCACATCACCGATTTGATTCTAAACGCGGCCGCCTCGGGCCGCAATATCATTGAACGCGAGGGGATCAGCGTAAGCCACCCGGCCCGTTTCATCCTCATCGGTACCATGAACCCGGAAGAGGGCGAACTGCGGCCCCAGCTTCTGGACCGTTTCGGCCTCTGCGTTAAGGTAAGAGGTTGCGATGAGCTTGAACGGCGGGTGGCCCTCCTCACCCGGCGGGAGAAATTTGACCGTGACCCCCTTAAATTCCGAGCCGCCTTCCAGACCGAAAGCGATGATCTGCGCCGCCGGATAAAGGCGGGCCGCCGACAACTGCGAAAGGTGCGAATGCCCCCGGCCCAGCGAATATTTATCGGCGAACTCTGTGCCGCCAATAACGTTGCCGGTCACCGGGCTGATCTGATGCTGGAACAAACGGCCCTGGCTCTCGCGGCCCTCCAGGGAGAGAGTGAGGTACGGACAGAGCATATCCGCCGGGCGGCGCCCATGGTCCTGCGCCACCGGCAGCGAGAGGCCCAACCGCCCCAGCCGCCCCAGCCGCCCCAGCCGCCCATGCCGGAGCCGCCCCTGAAGAATAACAACCAGCAAGACGAAGAAAAGTCAGAAAATCAGGAGCCGCCAAAAGAGGACGGACAAGAGCCGCGGGAAGCACAACAGAGTACCGGCAGGCCGCCGGATTCCGCCTCGGAAGAGGAGCACTCCGCGGCAGAGGGGCAAGAGGAACAGGCGGAGGCGGAGCTTGACGATTCAGAGCCGAATCAACCCCCGCCGGGCTTAGAAGATAGCGTCTTTGAGATCGGCGCCTCCTTCCGGGTCAAAAAAATCACCACCGCCAGAAACCGCACAGCCCGCCGGGGCTCCGGCCGCCGCTCCCGTTCCATAGTCTCCCTGAAGCAGGGGCGTTACAGCCGGGCCGGCCGCCACGGCCTGCAAGGCGATATTGCCATGGACGCCACCATCCGGGCCGCGGCCCCCTATCAGAAGAGCCGCAGCGGAAATTTAGCGGTAAAGCTTGACCCCCAGGATTTTCGTTATAAAATCAGGGAGAAACGCCTCGGCAATCTGCTTTTATTTCTCATTGACGCCTCAGGCTCCATGGGGGTTCGCGGCCGCATGGCGGCCTCCAAAGGGGCAGTTATGTCACTCCTGCTCGACGCCTACCAGAAGCGGGACAAGGTCTCCATGATCTCTTTCCGCCGCGCTGACGCCAAGGTAAATCTGCCGGTCACCAACTCGGTGGAAATGGCAGGCAAGCTCCTGGCCGAGATACCGGTGGGTGGCCGGACACCGCTCTCGGCAGGGCTCATCAAGGGCTATGAGCAGACACGTAACTTCCTGAGCCGCGAGCCCACCGGCCGGCCCATCGTCATCATTCTCACCGACGGCAAGGCTAACGTCAGTCTTGGCAGTGCCAAGCCGGTGGATGAGATGCTCAAAATAGCCGCCGCCATGACGGCAGAAAAACGGGCTAAATACATTGTCGTTGATACAGAGGAAGAGGGCCTGGTAACCTTTGACCTGGCCAGTCGGCTGGCCGAAGCCCTGGAGGCCGATTATTTTAAAATAAAGGATATAAAAGCCGAAGATCTTGTTAATATTGTAAGGAAAAAGCAATGAATAAAAAACCGATTTATCCGTTCACCGCCATTGTCGGCCAGGAAAAAATGAAACTGGCCCTGATTCTTAATATCATCACCCCCGGTCTTTCCGGGGTGTTGATCCGGGGCGAAAAGGGTACCGCCAAATCCACCGCGGTACGGGCCCTGGCCGAGATCCTGCCCGTAATCAAGGTGATAGAGGATCCGTCCTTCCAGCTTGACCCGGAATGTGAATACGACAACTATGTCGAAATCTGCCGGGCCCTGAACCGGACGGAGTCCGAAAGCCCCGCCAAGCTGAAGGTAAAAGAGCGCAAGGTGCAGGTGGTGGAATTGCCGGTGGGTGCCACCGAAGATCGGGTGGTGGGTACCCTGGATATGGAATACGCCCTGCAAAAGGGCGGGAAACGAGTGGAACCCGGCCTGCTCGCCCAGGCCCATCGGGGTATCCTCTATGTGGACGAGGTCAACCTGCTGGATGACCATGTAGTGGATGTCCTCTTAGACGCGGCGGCCATGGGGGTTAACACCATCGAACGGGAGGGAATAAGTTTTTCCCACCCGGCCCGGTTCACCTTAGTGGGCACCATGAACCCTGAAGAGGGTGAATTACGGCCTCAGCTTTTAGACCGCTTTGGCCTCTGTGTCAATGTCCAGGGTATCGGCTCCATTGAGGAGCGGGTAGCCATTATGAAGCAGCGCATCCTCTTTGACGAAAACCCGGCGGGCTTCAGCAAAAAATGGCGACAGCAATCCGCTGAACTAACGGCCCGCATCACACGGGCCAAGGAGATGTACAACAAGGTGGAGACCAGCGAAGAACTGCTCTTTGAAATCGCCCGCGCCTGCCTTGAGGTGGGGGTTGACGGCCACCGCGGCGACATCGTGATTCTCAAAACAGCCAAGACTCTCGCGGCCTACCACGGACGCACCGAGGTGGGTTTAACGGATATCAACGAGGCCGTGGAACTGGCGCTGCCCCATCGCGTCAGGCGGCAGCCCCTGATGGAAATCACGGACAGCGTGGAATCCTTAAGGGCAAAAAACAGGGCCGCTTAAGTCATGATCGAAATTAAAGACCTGCAAAAAAAATTCGGCCACACCGAGGCCCTGAAGGGAGTTAATCTAACCGTACCGGACGGCGAACTCTTTGCCTATCTCGGCCCCAACGGGGCCGGTAAATCAACGACTATCCGCATACTCACCGGTCTGACGAAAATCAGCAAAGGCCAGGCCAGACTGGGCGGGTACGATATCGAAAAGGAGCCCCGTGCCGCCAAGCGACAGTTCGGCGTGGTTCATCAACATGTAAATTTAGACCCGGAACTGACGGTCTTTGAGAATCTGGATATTCACGGCCAGCTCTTTGGCATGAGCAAGACCAGGCGCCGGGCAAAAATCGAGGAATTACTAAACTATATTGAATTGACCGGCCGCGCCGCGACCCTGGTTAAACAATTATCCGGCGGCCTCAAGCGCCGGGTAACCATTGCCAGAGCGTTGCTCCACGAGCCCGGCATCATTTTTTTAGACGAACCAACCGTGGGCCTTGACGCCGCCATCCGCCGCCGAATCTGGGCCCTGATAAAAAAGATCCAACTACGGGGCACCACCGTATTTCTCACCACCCATTATATAGAGGAGGCCGAGTTTCTCGCCGACCGGGTCGCCTTTCTCGACCAGGGCAGGATTATAGCCCTGGACACCCCCGCTCATCTAATGGCAATGGCCGGCGCCTGGGCCATAGATCACTTCAAGGACAGCGGCATGCAAACCCATTATTTTAAAGACCGGGAACAGGCCGCCGCCTTCCAGACCGACGATTGTTTCACCCTGCGCCGGGTAAATCTTGAAGACGCTTT
>DRPV01000153.1 GCA_011330685.1 Desulfobacterales bacterium | reverse complement strand
GTCATGGTGAACTGCTTTCTGCGGCCTGTTGAGCAAGACCATTTTTTGGGCCTCTTTTTTCCGGTTGTCCCGCTCGCAATAAATTTTATCTCCTTTGAGATCACGTCCCGTCCAATACATAAGGGCGGAATAGGTTGAGGGGGTGGGGGTGAATATCTGGGTCTGCTCCGGGGTTATGTGCAGATTCCGGCGGCAGAAATCCTTTAAGTCCCGCATGTCCTTTAAGGTGCATCCCGGATGAGCGGCGATAAAATAATAGGTTAAAAACTGCGGTTTACCGGCCTTACGGCTCTCTTCATCAAAGAGGTGCTTGAACTCCAGAAGATGCTTGACCATGGGCTTGCCCATTGAGGTGAGAACATGGTCCAAACAATGTTCCGGGGCGATTTTTAACTGGCCGGAGACGTGGTGCCGTACTACCTCGCGCAGATATTCCCTGCCGTATCCTCCGGTCATGACCATATCATAGCGGATACCGGAGGCGACAAAGACCCGTTTTATTCCCGGCAACCGGCGCAGCTTTTTTAATAATGCCACCTGCCGTTTATGGTTAATCTTAAGATTGGGGCATATTGCGGGAACTAAGCAGCGGCGTTGGCGGCAGGGGCCTTTGGCAAGTTTTCTGGCGCATTCAAAGCCGTACATGTTGGCGGTGGGGCCGCCCACATCCAGAATATTACCCTTAAAAAAAGGCTGTTTACTGATTTCTGCCGCCTCCTTTAAGATTGATTCCTCGCTTCTCGAACGTACTGTTCTTCCCTGATGAACGGCAATGGCGCAAAAATTACACTCGCCATAACAGCCGCGATGAGTAGTAATGGCGGCCTGAATGGTGGTCAGAGCCCGTACCGTGCCATGGCGCTTATAATAGGGGTGAACCTCACGGCTGAAGGGCAGCTCATGAATTTTATCCAACTCCTCACTGTGCAGGTAGGGGGCGGGTGGATTCTGAATCAGGTAACGGCTGTCCTGGAGCTGGGCCAGGCCGTGAGCGGTGAGGGGATCATTATTATGATAAAATTCCTCAAACATGCGGCAGGCGGCGGCTTTATCCACTGCCACAGTCTTATGGGGCGGGAGCTCGGTAAAGTCGTCAGGCACCTCGTGGCCGATATAGCAGAGACCGGCCAGAGTTCTGAAATCACCTTTTTCGTCCAAGGCGCGGGCCAGTTCCACCACGGTACGTTCCGCCATGCCATAGAGCAGAATATCCGCTCTGGCATCAAAGAGGATGGAGCGTCTGACCTTGTTTGACCAGAAATCATAGTGGCTTATACGCCGCAGACTGGCCTCGATACCGCCCAGGACTATGGGGCTTTTACGGCTGGTTTCCTTTTGCAGTTTTCTGATCAGGTTGGTATAGACAATAACCGCTCGATCCGGCCGCCGGGTATTTTGGCCGCCTGGGGTGAAATCATCCGCCCGGCGTCTTTTTTTCAGGGCGGTGTAATTGGCCACCATGGAGTCAACGCTGCCGCCGCTTACCCCCCAGAAGAGACGGGGGCTGCCGAGGCGGCCGATATCCGAGGTTGAATTTATATCGGGCTGGGCAATGACCGCGGTTTTGAAACCGGCGGCCATGAGTACCCGGCCGATGAGGGCGACGCCGATGTAGGGACTGTCAATATAGGTGTCGCCGCTGATGAGGATTATATCCGCCTCTGTCCAGCCCAGACGGCGCATCTCTTCTCTGGTGGTTGGTAGAAATCGCATCCTGGCAGGGTAAGGGGTATGATGGAAAAGGTCAAGGGGCGGAATAATATTTAAGAGGAGTTGGAACGGCCATGGAAATTTTGAACAATTCGAATATTTCGAATATTTCGAATATTTCGATTAATATTAAGGATGATACCATCCGCCTGGGGCAGTTATTGAAACTTGCCAATCTGGTATCCTCCGGCGGGGAGGCCAAGATCAGGATTAAGGCCGGAGAGGTGATGGTGAACGGGGCGGTGGATGTCCGCCGCGGCGCCCAGCTTCGGGCTGGTGACCGGGTGGAGATGGATGGCCGGATGGTGGTTATTAAGGCGGGCCAAGCGGGATAAATAATTATGGTTTGTGCCTCCCGGCCGTTTTTATAACGCTGCCCGGATGAATTCCCGGTTCAGGCGGGCGATATGGCGGATGGAGATATTCTTGGGGCAGCGGGCCTCGCACTCCCGCTCATTGCTGCAATTGCCGAATCCCGCTTCCCGCATGGCCTGAGCCATGGCCAGGGCGCGTTTTTTACGTTCCGGCCGCCCCTGAGGCAGAAGGGCGAACTGGGAGACCTTGGCCCCGGTAAAGAGCATGGCCGCGGCGTTGGGGCAGCTGGCGACACAGGCCCCGCAGCCGATACAGGCGGCGGCATCCAGGGCCTCATCGGCGGCGGCTCTTGATACAGTGAGGTTGTTGGCATCTGTTGCTGAACCGGTATTTACTGCCACATAACCGCCGGCGGTAATAATGTGATCAAAGGCCCCGCGGTCAACGACCAAATCCTTAATTGTCCCAAAGGCCGCGGCCCGGAATGGTTCAATAATAATGGTTTCGCCGTCTTTGAAATGGCGCAGATGGAGCTGGCAGAGGGTGGTGGATTTTTCCCTGCCGTGGGCGTAGCCGTTCACCATGGTACCGCACATACCGCATATGCCCTCCCGACAGTCATGGTCAAAGGCTATGGGTTCTTCGCCTGTCAGGGTAAGGCGCTCGTTTACGACATCAAGCATCTCCAGAAACGACATATCCGTTGACACCTCGCCGGTGTCATATTCCTTGAAGCGACCTTTACTCTCCGGCCCCGACTGTCGCCAGACCTTTAATTTCAGTTGAATGAGAGCCATTATTTATAATTCCTCTGACTGAGCTTGACGTTTTCAAAATCAAGGGCCTCCCGGCGGCTGACGGGTTTACTCTCCGGCCCCTGATATTCCCAGGCCGTGACATGGGCGTAATGCTCGTCGTCCCGCAGAGCCTCATTGTCGGCGGTCTGGCTCTCCTCCCGAAAATGACAGCCGCATGATTCCCGCCGTTCCAGGGCGTCATGTACCATTAACTCGGAAAGTTCCATAAAGTCGGCTACCCTGCCGGCCCGTTCCAGAGATTGATTAAGGGTGTTGCCGCTTCCCGGAACAATGACATTCTGCCAAAACTCCTGCCGCAGACGGGGAATTTCCTCCAAGGCCCGGCGCAGGTCGTGCTCATTGCGGGACATGCCGCATTTATTCCAGAGAATATTGCCTAAGCGGCGATGAAAATCATCAACTGTGCGACGGCCCTTGATGGCTAAAAGACGGGCTGTTTTATCCCGCGCCTCATGTTCACAGACGGCGAACTGAGGATGATCACTGTTAATCCGGCCGGGCTGTATATCCGCGAGATAGGGGGCGATGGTGGCGGGAATGACAAAATAGCCGTCAGCCAGCCCCTGCATCATGGAGCTTGCCCCCAGCCGGTTAGCGCCGTGATCGGAGAAATTGGCCTCGCCGAGGGCGAAGAGACCGGGCAGAGTGGTCATCAGGCCGTAATCAACCCAGAGACCGCCCATGGTGTAATGAACCGCCGGGTAGATTCGCATGGGGGTACGCAGAGGGTTGTCGCCGGTGATTTTCTCGTACATCTCAAAGAGATTGCTGTATTTACGGAATATTTCCTCTTCACCCTGGCGGCGGATGGCGTCTGAGAGATCAAGATAGACTGCCAGGCCGCTGTCTCCCACCCCTTTGCCATTATCGCATTGTTCCTTGGCGTTGCGTGAGGCGACATCACGGGGGACAAGATTGCCGAAGGCCGGGTATCTGACCTCTAAAAAATAATCACGTTCGTCTTCGGGGATCTGTTCCGGCGGCCGGGGGTCACCGGCCTTTTTGGGCACCCAGACCCGGCCGTCATTACGCAGGCTCTCACTCATCAGGGTGAGTTTTGACTGATGTTTGCCGTGTACCGGAATACAGGTGGGGTGGATCTGGACAAAACAGGGGTTGGCAAAGGCGGCACCGCGTTTATAGGCCCGCCAGGCCGCCGTTACGTTGGAGGACATGGCGTTAGTGGAGAGGCAGTAAACATTACCGTAACCGCCGCTGGCCACAATTACGGCATCAGCGGCGTGCCGTTCAAGGCGGCCGTCTATCAGATTGCGGCTGATTACCCCTACGGCCCTGCCGTCCACTACCACAATATCCAGAATTTCGGTGCGGGGGTGAATTTGCACCCTGCCCTCCGCGACCTGGCGCATCATGGCGCCGTAAGCCCCAAGGAGTAATTGCTGGCCGGTCTGCCCTCTGGCGTAGAAGGTGCGCGCCACCTGGGCGCCGCCGAATGAGCGGGTGGCTAAGTGGCCGCCATATTCACGGGCAAAGGGGATGCCCTGGGCGGCACAATGGTCAATTATCTGATTACTGATCTGGGCCAGCCGGTAGACATTGGCCTCCCTGGAACGGAAATCGCCGCCCTTGATGGTATCATAAAAGAGACGCTGGATGGAATCACCGTCATTGGCGTAATTCTTGGCGGCGTTAATGCCGCCCTGGGCGGCAATGCTGTGGGCCCGGCGCGGACTGTCCTGGAGGCAGAAACTCTGAATATTATAGCCCAGTTCGGCCAGGCTGGCCGCTGCCGAGGCCCCAGCCAGGCCGGTACCGATAACAATTATTTTGTATTTCTTCTTATTCGTCGGATTGATTAACCGGCTGTTGAAACGATAATTATCCCATTTACTGTGCAGGGGGCCGGGTGGAATATCGGTCTGTAATCGGTTATGCAAGGCTGTCCCCTCTAAGACTGTTTTGATATTGACCAGTATTTTTGTAGACGATTAAAATCACACCCAATGATCAAGCTCACCTGTGCCCGCCGACCAGCTGCCGATTAACTTTATTTATGGCTAACAGCTTGAATCTACACCAAAATTCGCCGACGAGTTGCGCTTACAGGTATGCGATTGTTATCTTTTTCTATAATTTACCAGCGGTGTCCGGTTACAATCTTGCACGAGGGTAATAGGGCTGTCTTCGTAGCGTATTGAACAAATTC
>DRPV01000152.1 GCA_011330685.1 Desulfobacterales bacterium | reverse complement strand
TGTCTGAGTGAGGAACGAACGAGTTTAGCAATTTTTGCGTAGCGAGCTTAGAGGTAAGCGAGCTTGCGAGACTCCGAAATCAAAGAATTTTTCACTCCTTAGCGTAGAAGACAGTCCTATTACCCGGATTTAATTGGATGCAATTTCCTAACCGGACACCGCTGACATGTTGAGGAGAAGCGCCTATTTACTGATTCGTTTGTTTGTAATTACTTGAATAAATCAGAATGACTTCCTGTCCTTTCAAAAATAATATCTGCTTCTGCTATTTTGTATATCAAAAGCCAATCAGGTTCGATATGGCACTCTTGTCTGTCCTTATAGTTCCCTGCAAGTTTGTGTTCTCTGCATCTTGGGGGTAATGGCTCTCCATTGATGAGCATGCTAAGAACTGTTTTTAATTTCTTTTTTGATTTTTTTTCTTTTTTGTAGCCGCTTCCAGTCTTTTTCAAACTGCTTTGTGAATGATGGCTTTAACATTTATATTCCTAATTTCTCGAACATATCGTCAGCATCTTCACAACGAATTAAGCCCCGCTCAGCATCAGTGTCGATAAATGCTTTTTCTGTTGTTTTGTTTGGGATTACGACACTGAAGGGTAGCCCTTTTCGTAATTTTACTTGTCGATAAAAAAGGTTTATAGCCTCAGTTGTGGACAAACCTAATGTCTTGAACAGATTTTCCACATCAGTTTTTAGACCAGGCTCAATTCTAGCTCTTACAGTTGCTGTTTTGGTTATCGTTGCCATTATCTTTACCTCCTACATGCAAAATAGCCCTTTTGGGCCATGTAGTCAAATATTATGTGGCCCAAAGGGGATTCTTTTTAATACGAACGTTTTATTGTTGGACGAAGCCGCGGGAAAAAATGTCAATCAGCGCCAGGCCGGGGTTTATTTATCCACGCTGCGGAGCAAAAATGAAGAAATTTTCTTTTGACCCAAGGCTGTTGGACGCAAAATATAACCGTTCAGCAGAGGCAACAAACTCATTCACCTTTACCAGACTTCTCAGCGGGTAGAAGGGGCGATAAAATTCGAAAGGGCAGGGTCAGGGTATCAATGATAAATTCCATGGCCGCCTTGCCAACGGCCCCTGGCGGCAGAGCCGTAACCTCCGGGTCGGCAAGCGGCCCCTTCACCGCCACCGGAAAGGTCAGGATTGAGCCCTTCTTGCCCCCCAGGGCCCGGCCCACGAGGGGGATACTGGTGACCACGGAATCAATCATTTTCAAGGGGGCGACAAAGAAGGTCAGATCGACTCGGCGCTGAGGCAGAGTTATGGTTCCCCGGCCCGAGAGGTTAACCCCTTTGCCCTTCAACACCAGACGATTCACCGTCACCACATTATCTTTTACGCTGGTTTTGATATCCATTTTATTATATTCCAGGCCCTCATGCCCGGTGGTTGATTTATTCTGCCAGGTCAACAGATCGGTAAAATTAATTACCGTAAATATACGGGACAATAAATCCATCCTGCGGATCAGACCATGCGCGGACTGAAGATTAATATGCCCCCCGCGCCAGTTACCCGGTATTCCCGTAAGTTCGGCATCCAGAGCAAATGGCCCCTCAATAAGACTCTGCTTAACACCGAGACAGGGCAGAGTCTTGTCAAACTTAAAAACCGGGCCCTGCGAGTTAATCTTAAAACTGCTGGCCGCGGGCCGCGTGATATCCCAGCGGCCGGACATATCCATCCCGCAGATAGAGGCGGAATTTAAATCCACCTGGGCCGACCGGCTCTTAAAATTTAGCCGCCCCCGCATGGGAGACCAGGTATAGGTATGGGATTTAACGCCCTTTTCGTGAGTGGCAGGTTTATTTTGATATGAAAAACTGCCAAGATCAAAATTCAATCCGCCGCTCAGGTTGGCCGGAATAATTCGTTCCTTGGTCTTTGTTTTGTCGGCCGCCGCCCCTGAACTCAAGCGCTGCTTAAGCATAGTCACAGCCTGGTGAAGATTATGCCAGGCCAGTTTTTGGGCGCTGATATCCATATTGAGGTTATAATTATTGCCATTTGTGGTTACGGAACCATGGCCGAGCAATGTATCAGCGCCCAGGTCAATTTCAGCCGCTTTAATCTTTACCTTACGGTTATCACCGGCGAGATATAAATGTTTAACCGTCAACGGCATACTCTCATCCTTATCCTCAAGGCTGATGTCTTCAAAACTCATCGCCCCGTTAAAGGCCGCCAACAGCCCGTTACTGTGCTGGGTAAGCATGTTAAAAGAGCCGCTGACAGTACCGCGGTCAAAAAACTTCCAGGCTAAAAACTCGTTCAACGCCGACAGCCTCAATTTACCATGCCAGGTAAGAACAGAACGAACGGGAGCCCGCCATTTATTATAGGTCAACCTCCCCTGCCGGAGACCATCGGCCATCTTAAAGGTCATTAACAAGGCCTTTGGGTTATCAATAATATCCAAATCCAGCTCCGGGGCCTTCCCCGCCCCCAGCGGCCCGGCCCGCACCCGGCCCTTAATCCTGAAGTCATCCCAGGCGGTATCGTTATTGGTGAGGCTTAAATCCTTTAATTGACAGGGCAGGCGGGGAAAGAAACGAGGCGGAATCCAATCCAGCCCTTTAAGCCACGGGCCAAGACGACGGGACACCTGCCCATTAAGCGTGGTTGTGCCCAGCCAGTGCTGGAGATGATGATGGCGGTAATTACCATCAAGATATATCTTCTCACCGGCAACTTTAAAAATACCGCTGAGCGCGGCGCCATGATCAGTAAGCTTCCCGTCTAAGGCCAAGCTTGTCAATTCCGGCAGATGAGGGGCAAGTAAGTGAAAATTATCCACCGAGCCCTCGGCCGTATACTGCCAGGCCGCCGGCCGCGCGGCCGGCCCCTTTAAACTCCCCTCCCGCAAGCGCAGGGTTCCGGAAACAGCAGAGATATCGGCAGCAAGCACCCGTTTTAAAAAATGACGCTTACGCCCCAGATCAAGATAACTATTCTGCCAGAGATCAGCGAGATCGACCCTGCCCCGCAGAGAGTTAATTTCCAACCTCGGCTCCCGCCCCCCGCCCCAGGAAACCAGGCCGCTGCTCTCCTTTATGCCGTGCGGCCCCAATGTACACCTGAGCCCGTCCCAGCTTACCCGTTCCGGGGCCACCTCAAGTTCTCCAGCCTGAATATTAAAGGGCCAGGGGAGTCGGTCATAACGGCCGGTGACCCGCATATTCCTCACCACAACCTTGGTTTGCAGATCATCGAGATCGTCACCGAGGCGCAATGTCCCCTGAGCCCGGCCCTTTATGTCTTTAAAATGAACCAACTCCTCCTGAAATGGACGATTATGAACCACGGTCTTTAATATTCTGCTGAGATCACTAAGATCAGCGTCTATATCGAGGACAAGCTTAAAGGCTTTATCTTCCTTGGGGAGATCAACAATAAGATCGCCGTTTACGCCCCGGCTGCTGCCAATGGCAGCCGTCAGCCCCTTACCGGCTAATTGACCGTTAATAATAGTGATGGGGCCGCTGGCCCAGTCAAGATGCAGGTTTATGTCCGGAATAAAGATGGGAGCCCTGTCTACATCCACCGCGATAGTCATCTTGTTAATATGCTTGAAATCGGAGAGCGGGCCGCTGAAGGTGTAGCGGGCCGATTTGGCACGGCCGCCCTCCACTATTTTACAGATCTTTGCCGCGACCTCATTTTTGCCAAACCGCGCCAGAACAATCCGGCGAATGGCAGCAAGATCAAGCCTCCTGCCTTTGAGATCAATCTGCCATATCCCCTTACGCCGATAGATACTGCCGCCAAGTTCCAAGGCCGGGTCGGCCAGCACCAGTTTATCAATATTAACGAAATAATCGTCACCCTGACGGGTAATCTTCAAATCAGCCAGGCGGCGCAGCTTGCATAAACGGCCAAAGAGAGGCAGCGTACAGGGGGTATCTACCTTGATTCCCGCCTGCCAGCTGTGTTGGCCCGCAGCCTCGGCATGCAGGCGCAGGGGAATATCAGTGGCAGTTAAAGAGCCCGCCCCATATAGACGGGAAAAGGAAGAGGCCAGATCAAAATTATCCGCGTCAAGATCAAGGCTGAAATACTTCTTACGCAAATCGACACGGGCCTTAATCTTAATCAGAGAGGCAAACGAGGCGGCGGCACGCAGAGAAATCTCCAGGCGCTGCTCATGGGAGGTGATACGCAGACGCAGCTTTTTAAAACTGAGCTGACGCAGGGTTAATTCGGGGCTCAACTTACCGGCAGGCAGAAGCAGCTGGCCGTTTTTAACCGTTAATTTAAAATTTGGCAGCACCGGCCGCCGCTCATGAAAGGCAAGACGCTTTAAGGTAAGCTCAGGATCTATAAGGGTTACCCGCCCCAGACTAAGCTGCCGATTGAATATAACCCGCCAGTCGGGATAAACCAGCACCTCGGGCACCCGCAGGGTGTAAATATCATTCTCAGATTTTAGGTTCCTGAGACGCAGGGCGGGGACAGGCAGCCAGCGCCAGTTGATATCCCCAATCCCGGCATGACCGCCTAACAAAGCGGTGAGTTGAGCGTTAATTCGCTGTTTAACGCCGCTATGTTGCAGGAGAAGGGGAGAAAGCAGAATACCACAGACGATAAATACAGCGGCAGCAAAAAATACAAGACGTTTTTTCATGGCCAATGGGGCAGCATTCAGGTGCTGGAATCCAACCGCACTCCAGCCTTACAGACGACCTTGGACTGACAGGTCCAGACAACAGTACCAAGAGCAACCGGCATCCCCTTGGGAAACCTGATTACCTGCCCCAGATCCAGAGGCTGGTCTGAGGCTAAGCAGATACCGCCATCACTTAAATTAATCACCTTGACACGCAGGGGCAGACCAGCTCCCACTGCTGAATCAAGAATAATATCAAGCCATAAATCTGTACAGTCCCGCCGTGGCTCTCTACGCCTTTCCCTAATTTTCCGCTGCTCATCCACCATTATATCCCCTTAAAGGCTCAAGGTTAGCGGCCCTGTTACAAAATAATATTATAGCACAATTTCACCGAGAGCAAAAGAGGCGGCCGAGGCGAAAAGTGTTATCCTTATTGTCGGCGATATGTTATTTTACTGGTGATTATTGTTATGTTTCTTCTCATCCAACGGACTGCAGCCCCATGCTCAAGATAACCCCGAATCTCAATATACCATTAGCAGAGTTATCGTTTACCTTTTCACGCAGCAGCGGCCCAGGGGGTCAGCATGTCAATAAGGTCAACAGCCGGGTAACTCTGTGGTTTAATCTCTGGCAGTCACCAAGTTTGAGCGCAGCTCAAAAAATCACCCTCAGCCAAAAACTGGCGGGCCATATAAACCGGCATGGCCAATTATGGCTGGTCAGCGACCAGCATCGTATGCAAATGGCCAACCGCCAGGAGGCACTGTTGAAATTCAGCGGTTTACTGCGCGATGGATTAAAGACCAGGGCGCGGCGCAAAAAGACTAAAGCCACCAAGGCATCAAAGGAACGCCGTCTCAGGCTTAAAAAAGGCCGGAGCCGCCTGAAAAGAAAACGCCGCAGACCAAGGCTGGGAGAAGATTAACCTTTTTGGATTCGGAGGCAGACTCTCTGTTCCCGCCCCTTAAATAGCCCGGCGCCAGGCCTTGCTCCTCGGCGGCAGTAAACGAAAGGGGAACCTGACAATCAGAGATAAAATACGAACAAGATGACGGAGACCGCCAAAGCGCTCTCCAAGGTGTTCCGTGCATTTACAGCGCTCACAGCAGAGCGCGGCATCAGATGATTCCTCCACCCACTCCCAGGACGATCTGATGATTACCGGCATCAACTGCCGGACACATGGTCTGCAGAGCCACAATGATTTATTTTCCGTCCGCCATCTTTGCATATATTAGCTCCACCCGTCACAAAAAAAATTCATGGTTTTTTATATTTATCGGCTATGTTAAATTTTTCTTAAGCTCTTTAGGAATCGTCAAGAAATAACATGGCAATATTACACGGATTTTTAACTGCATTCAAGTCGCAAAAGTTACGCAGCCTGCCTGATTGTACACCTTTTTGTAACGAAGAAAACGATTAAAAGAACAAACAAGATGGACATGGTGTTTATGCAAATAATATTATAGAATAATCTTGGTTTGCCGGACTTGCCGCGATTTTCATGTTTCATTGTACCAGAGAGATCGGAGATGGATAACGTAAACGTTCCACACACAGCCGGGTATTCCTGAAGCACTTACACGCCGGTGGTGTGGTTAATTGATAACTTACATCGCTAACGATGTTACCTTAACAACAAAATAAGAGGAGTTATGGAATTTAATAATAATTCAACCATTGCCATTGTGGGCTTAGGTTACGTCGGGCTGCCCCTGGCCCTCGCCTTTGGGGCCCGTAACAAGACGATCGGTTTTGACCTGAAGCTTGAGAGCATAAAGAGTTTTCAGAATGGTGTAGACCCCAACGGTGAAGGTAAGGCGCCGCAATTCGCGGCCGCCAGATATATTGAATTCACCGCCGAAGCCCGGCGCCTTGCCCAGGCGGACTTTATTATAGTGGCGGTTCCCACCCCCATTGACCAGGCCCGCCAGCCCGACCTCTCTCCCCTGCTCGGGGCCGCTGAGACCGTGGGACGACATATCAAAAAAGGCAGCGTTATTATCTTTGAATCCACTGTTTATCCCGGTGTCACCGAAGATGAATGCGTACCCATCTTAGAGAAGGCCTCCGGTCTTAAATGGCTTGAGGACTTTAACATCGGCTATTCGCCGGAACGTATTAACCCCGGCGACCAGGAACATACCCTGAGCAAAATCGTCAAGGTGGTATCAGGCGACACTCCGGAGACTTTAAAGGCGGTGGCCGCCCTCTACGCCTCGGTAGTAAGCGCGGGTGTTCATCCGGCCTCTTCCATCAAGGAGGCCGAGGCTGCCAAGGTTATTGAAAACACCCAGCGGGATTTAAACATCGCCTTGATGAACGAACTATCCCTCATTTTTGACCGGCTCGGTATTGATACGAACAACGTCCTCGAAGCCGCCGGGACTAAATGGAACTTTCTGCCCTTCCGGCCCGGACTGGTGGGCGGCCATTGTATCGGTGTTGATCCCTATTACCTGACCTACAAGGCTGAGACTACCGGCTATCATCCAGAGGTAATCCTGGCCGGCCGGCGGATTAATGACAATATGGGCAAATTCATCGCCGAAAAGGCCGTTAAGATGATGCTGAACTCCAACAAACGAAAAAACGGCCGGCCCGGCAGGGTAGGTGTACTGGGCTTGACCTTCAAGGAAAACTGCCCCGACCTGAGAAATTCCAAGGTCTTTGATATTATTCAGGAGCTGAACGCCTATGGCATGACAGTCATGGTGCATGACCCCATGGTGAATCCAGTCGAGGCCCGGCGTTTTTTTGGTATAGAACTCCAGCCCTGGGAGGAACTGCGTGATCTGGACGCCCTGATCCTCGCCGTACCACACAAAGTGCTCAATCTAAAAATCTCAGAACTGGCCGCAGCCCTGACCCCAGGCGGCTGTTTACTGGATATCAAATCGGTATTAGACCTTGAGGAAATAAACAAACAACAGATTAATTTCTGGCGTTTATAGGAAGACAGGAAGAAAACCATGAAAATAGATCAAATAAACGAAGAGTTAGCACGTCAGCCGCGCAAATGGCTGATTACCGGAGTCGCGGGATTTATCGGTTCCAACCTCCTGGAGACCCTGTTAAATTTAAATCAGGAGGTGGTTGGTCTTGATAATTTTTCCACCGGTCATCATCATAATCTGACCCAGGTCAAGGAAGGCCTCCAGGCCGGGCAATGGCAGAAATTCCAGCTCATCGAAGATGATATCCGTGACCTTAAAGCCTGCCAACGGGCTTGTGCCGGGGTTAACTACGTCCTTCACGAGGCCGCCCTGGGCTCCGTGCCACGTTCCATCGAAGACCCCCTTCTGACCAACGCCAACAACATAACCGGCTTTCTCAATATGCTGGTGGCGGCACGAGATGCCGGGGTAAATAATTTTGTTTATGCCGCCTCCAGCTCCACTTACGGCGATCATCCAGGTCTACCCAAGGTGGAAGATAAAATCGGCCGACCTCTTTCACCCTACGCGGTAACAAAATATGTCGATGAACTCTATGCCGATGTCTTCTCCCGCACCTACAATATGGCCTGTATTGGTCTGCGCTATTTCAACGTCTTCGGCCGCCGCCAGGATCCCAACGGCGCTTATGCCGCGGTAATCCCCAAATGGTTTGCCGGGATGGTCAAAGGTGGTGAGTTATTCATCAACGGCACCGGAGAAACCAGCCGGGATTTCTGCTATATCGATAATACGGTGCAGGCTAATATCTTAGCCGCCTGCACTGATAACCCGGAGGCCGTCAATCAGGTATACAATGTGGCCTACGGTCGGCGTACTACCCTGAATGAGTTGTTTGACATGATTAAAGTCAGAGTTGCGCTGAAACACCCCAAGGTTCGGGATATAAAACCGGAATACAGGGATTTTCGGGCCGGAGATGTCCTTCACTCCCTGGCCGATATATCTAAAATTAATAAACTATTGGGCTATGAGCCGGAATATTCCGTTGAGAGCGGCCTAGATCAGGCCGCTAAATGGTATATCGAGAATCTGTAGTATGGGAAAGGAGCGGAGGCACAGCATAAGACAAGGCGGCTGAGCAGTTACAAAGAATCGTGGCCAGAATAATTTTCGCAAAAAACGTGAAAATTATTCTGGCCCCCTTACCCCTTAGCAGGGAGGGTAATCAGTCGTTAAAACCGACCTGATTGATCATAATCATGAAAATTCGTCTAATATCCTGATCCAGCCCGGGGGCGCTGAAACCGGTGGCGTAAAAATCCGGGTTAACGTCCCCGGCACACCACATACTGCGGGCCTCAAAAACCACCTGACGTTCGGGGCAATACTCCTCGGGCATCATCATCCGCAGCCTGAAGTCCTTATCCACCGGGATTTTTTCTTTACTGACCAGTTTAAGACCATTCACTGTCAGATCTACCAGATAACCAAGGAGAGCGCCGGTTTCATCGTCAAAAACCTCAAGATAATAAATGAGGTGCCGCCGTTTAAATTTACGCATATCTTCGTTCTGATCTGCCATCTTTATCCCCCTTCAGTAAAATAAGTGGATCTTCTACCCGGCCGCCGTGGAAACCTTATCCAGCATTAAGTTAAGAACAGCTGCAATATCCATCTTCGTGCAGTCAATAAGCAGGGCGTCTGCCGCCGGCTTCAACGGAGCAAGCTGCCGCCCGCTGTCATCAGCATCACGTTTTTTGATCTGAGCCAGAATATCATCATAATCGGCGCTCATCCCCTGTTGCCGCAGTTGCTCCGTCCGCCGCCGAGCCCGCTCTTCAGCCGCAGCCTCGAGGAAAAATTTACAACGGGCCAAGGGAAAAACAACGGTACCGGTGTCCCGGCCCTCGGCCACAACCCGACCCTTGACCGCCATCTGACGCTGGAGAGCCGTAAGTCTCTCACGCACCAGGGGCTTACCGGAAACTTTGGAGGCCATCATTCCCATCTCCGCCGAGCGAATAGCGCGCGAGACATCATGGCCGTCCAGAATTACCACACTATCCCCGCCGCCGGGCAGTAACTCCAGCTCTAAGCCGGTCAGCAGCTCTTTCAGGCTCCTGTCATCCTCTAAGTCAATATGCCGATTTTTGACCTGCAGCCCCACGGCCCGGTACATGGCTCCAGTATCGAGATAGGTATAACCGAGTTCCGCCGCCAGCAGACGGCTCAAGGTACTTTTTCCGGAACCGGAAGGCCCGTCAATAGTAATAATATCAGGGCGTTGATTCACTGCCGCATCTCCCGCAGCACCTCTTCAACCGCCCTTATCAGACGCTCATTTTCTGCCGCGATTCCAGCCGTAATCCGGATATAATCGGGATAGCCGTAAGCCGTCATCGGCCGGATAATCACCCCCCGGCGCAACATGGCATCGTAAAATTTACCCCCGTCCAGACCACCAAGGTGAACAAGAAAAAAATTGGTCTCAGTGGGCAGAGGCTGTAAATTAAGGGCTCGTAATCTTTCACTGAGCCAGGCAATGCCGTCCTTCGTCATGGCCAGGGTACGCCGGTAATGGTCATCATCTCCCAGGGCGGCCAGGGCTCCAATCTGAGCTAACATGTTGACGTTAAAAGGCCCCCGCACCCGGTGCAGACAATCGGCGATTTCCTCCGGCATCATCCCATAGCCCACCCGCAGACCGGCCAGACCATAGGCCTTGGAAAAGGTACGCAGCCCCACCACCGCCTGAGGCCCAGTCAAATATTGTCGCACGTCAAGCTGCTTGTCCGGACTCACGAAGTCCCAATAGGCCTCATCAGCCACCACAATCACTCCCTCCGGTACCTTGGCTAAAAAGGCCTCAAACTCTTGCGGGGTAAAGACCGTGCCAGTGGGATTATTGGGATTATCCAGGAAGATCAATCTGGTACGAGCTGTTACCGCTTGCAGAACAGCCTTTAAGTCGTGGCGCATGTTCCTCAGCGGCACGACGCGGTTAATGCCGCCCTGGGCCTGAGTAACCTTGGTATAAACCAGAAAAGAGGGGGAACTGCTCACCGCCTCGTCACCGGGGGTTATAAAGGCCGCCGCGAGGAGGGCCAGAATTTCATCGGAACCGTTACCAAAGACCAGCTGCCGCGGGTTCACCCCGAGGCGGGCAGCCACGGCCTGGCTTAAATAATAGCTGCTGCCATCGGGATAACGGTGTAAATTGGTCAAAGCCTTGCTGACGGCCGCCACCGCGAGGGGCGAGGGGCCGAGAGAATTTTCATTGGAGGCCATTTTGATGGAATCCTTAACCCCGTACTCCCGTTCCAGTTCCTCTATGGGCTTACCCGGCGGGTAAGGCACCAGGCTCTTTATATAATCAGGAATAATCAGTTTCATTCAGCTAATCTCCGGCCGCCGTTCAACAACACCAGCCCGCTGCTCCAGGTTATAGGCCGCCCGAAACAGGCGTTCTTCCTGAAAATGAGGTGCCTGAATCTGGAAGCCGATGGGCAGGCCGGCGGGACTGAAGCCACAGGGCACCGAAATACCGGGGAGCCCGGCCAGATTGGTACAGATAGTCAGGACATCCGACAGATACATACTGAGGGGATCATCCATCCGGGCGCCCAGCTCCCAGGCCGGGGCCGGAGTTACCGGCGAAACGAGGAGATCACATTCAGCGAAGGCCCGGCGATAATCGTCCATAATCAGGGTACGTACCTGCGAGGCCTTTTTATAGTAAGCGTCATAATAGCCCGATGACAGGGCGTAGGTGCCGATCAATATGCGTCGTTTAACCTCCGGCCCAAAGCCCTGGGAACGGCTGTTCATATACATCTCGGCCAGACTCTCGGCATCCATATCCCGATAGCCGTATTTTACCCCGTCATAACGGGCCAGGTTGGAGCTGGCCTCCGCCGGGGCGATAATATAATAGGCCGCCACCCCGTATTCGGTATGGGGCAGCGAGACCTCCACGGCCTCGGCACCGGCCTCGGTCAATAATTTAATCCCCTTATTAACCGCCTCCTCCACCTCAGGCGCCAGACCACTGGCAAAATATTCACTTGGAATACCAATTTTAACGCCTTGCAGACCATCCCGCAGGGCCAGGGTATAATCGGGCACCGCCTGGCGTATTGAGGTGGAATCACGGGGATCATAACCGGCAATGACATTAAGCATCAGAGCGGAATCCCGGACATCACGGGTTAAAGGCCCCACCTGATCGAGGGAGGAGGCAAAGGCCAGCAGGCCGAAACGGGATACCCGGCCATAGGTGGGCTTTAAGCCCACCACCCCGCAATGAGAGGCCGGCTGCCGCACCGAACCGCCGGTATCGGAGCCGAGAGAGGCAACAGCCTCACCTGCTGCCACGGCCGCGGCGGAACCACCGCTGGAACCGCCGCAGATATGAGCGGTATTCCAGGGATTATGGGGTACGCAATAGGGGCAGGTCTCGTTGGAAGAGCCCATGGCAAACTCATCCATACTGACCTTACCTAATAAAACCGCGCCCTCCGCCTTTATCCGGCTGATTACCGCGGCATCATAGGGCGGCACAAAGGACTCCAGAATTTTAGAGCCGCAGGTTGTGCGTACTCCCTTGGTACAGAGCACATCCTTGATAGCGAGAGGAATGCCGGTCAGGGCCGCGCCGCTGCCCGCGGCCAGCATCTCATCGGCCCGCGCCGCCTGCGCCAGGGCCTCGTCCCTGGTCTCGGTTATATAGGCCGTAATTCGGCCCTCCACCGCGTCCATCCGGGCCAGGATATTTTTAGTTAATTCAACCGCTGAAATCTCGCCTCGATCTAAAAGCTCACGCAGTTGATGAATTGTCTGTTCAAATAATTCCATTTTGCATTTCCTCTAAAATCAGCGTAAACGCTCCATAAACCACAGTGAAAGGGGATAGCAATCATTAAATCACACCCAAATTCATATAACCCCACAATTGTAAGCGTTTCAGGGACGCCGCCATGTGCACGTTCGAAGCCTTCGATTATACATCGGTATATCGAAGGCTTCGAACGTGTGCAGGGTGGTGTTCATGGAGCGCTTACAAATCAGCCGACGATCTTGGGCACCACAAAGGCCTCACCGTTCTGCCTGGGGGCATTGGCCAGGGCCTCATCCTGCGTCAGTGAAGGCTCTACCTCATCCTCACGCAGGGCGTTATGAATATCAATGGCATGATTAGCGGGCTTGACCCCGGTAGTATCTAATTCGTTTAATTTATCAATATAACCCAAAATCCGGTCTAACTGACCGGCCATATTACTCACATCCTCATCGCTCATGGCCAGACGGGCCAAAGCGGCGGTCTTTTTTATTTCATCATGGCTTATCCGCATTTTCTACTATTCTCCATATCAGGGAACACCCCCATAGCCGAGTCGATAATGGGGTCGTGTTCCTTCAAAATCTTGACAAAAACATCGACTATCGCGGGATCAAACTGTGAACCGGCACAGGCGTACAGCTCAACAACAGCCTCCTCCATGCTCTTATTCTTTTTATAGCTGCGCATTGAGGTCATGGCGTCATAGCTGTCCGCCACAGTAAGAATCCTGGTTAAGGGATCCAGCTCATCACCCCGCAGACCATCCGGATAACCCTTACCATCTAACCGTTCATGATGATGCCGGACGATTAAACCCTCTCGCTTCAGAAAGGTCAAGGGCTTTAGGATGGTCTGGCCGATGGTGGGATGTTTGGTAACCAGTTCCCATTCCGCCGTAGTCAGGGGGCCGGGTTTCTGAATACAGCTCACGTCAATAACCAGTTTTCCGATATCATGAACCTGACTGGCCCAGGTCAGGGTATGGAGATCAGAGGGGCTGATATTCAAGGCCTGCCCGATAAGCCGGCCATATTGCGTAACCCGTCTGGTGTGTCCCGCTGTATAGCGATCCTTCTCCTCTAAGGCCACCTGGAGAGTGGATATGGTATTTAAGGTGTTTTCTTCCAGCTGGCGGTTATAATTATCCAGCAGAATATTTTTTTCCTTCAACTCCTTAGTCTTACTCTTAACCTCAAATTTCAGGTTTTCATTATAGGCCTTACTCTTGAGGACAAACATCCTCTTTTCCACCGCCCTCTTGATCTTAACGGCAAAAAGGTCAAGATCACTGATGGGCTTGGTCAGGAAATCATAGGCCCCCAGATTAACCGCCTTGATCGCGTAATCCACGGAACTGGCACCGGTGAAAAAAAGTACCGGGATATCCAGCCGGGTTCGATTCAGGGCCTCCAGGGTAGCAAAACCATCCATTATCGGCATATTGATGTCCAGAATAATGGTTGAAAAGCTCTCATCAACCACCGCCATGGCCTCCTGGCCGTTAACGACTGTAACCACCTGATATCCGAAGATTTCCAGAATTTTCTGAACCGCGTCCCGTACTAAAGGGTCATCGTCCGCTATGAGAATTTTAGATTTAGGCATAAAAGCAGTTTATAAATTCCAAATTCTTTTTGCAACACTTCTTACCTTTTCAATGGCCATTAAAGGCATTGAGGCGGTGCTGAGCTCCATTATCGTCTTGTCGGCCATGATGGATTGGCCCCGCATCTCAGCAAGAGTGGCCATAACCCCGTTCTTTAAGCCCCCCAGATCATAGCCACCCTCAAGACAGGCAATTACCGGGCAGCCGCATTCCGCCGCCGCGTCCAACAGCACCTTGGTCATATAGGCGAAACCGGTCTCGGTGACCATCATACCGCCCAGCGGATCATCCCGATGAATATCATAACCGGCCGAAATAATAATCAACTCCGGCCGATACTGCAGGGCGATGGGGCCCGCCAATTCGTTATAGATGGTGGCAAAGGCCTCATCATTAAGACCAACGGGCAGGGGAACATTCACCGTGCAGCCCTTGCCAAGTTTACCGCCGGTTTCCCCGAAATCACCGGTTCCCGGATAACAGGGAAATTGATGGCTGGAAAAATAAAGAACATGATCGGTATTATAAAAACTATGCTGGGTACCGTTGCCATGATGAAGATCCCAGTCAACAATCATCACCCGCCTTAAACCCATCTTCTTCAGGGCAAAGCGGGCGGCAATGGCAGCGTTATTAAGCAGGCAGAAGCCCATGGCCTTACCGGCCTCGGCATGATGACCGGGAGGCCGCACCAGGCAGAAGGCATTATCCGCCCCGCCTTTTAATACCAATTCCACGGCCCCGACGGCGGCCCCGGCGGCAAGGCAGGCGGCATCATAGGAACGGGCCGTGGTTTGAGTATCGGCATCGAGAAAGGCACAGGGGTTACCGGCGGTGGCCGCCAGGCGTTTTATGTAGGCGGCATCATGGTTAAGTCTTAAAATTTCCTCTGACGCGGCCATGAAATCCGGGCTCATAAAGGCCCCTTCATACTGAGGACGATCAAGCTCCTCATATATTACCCGCAGACGTTCAGCTGACTCCGGGTGATCGACATTCTTCATGTGCTCCATAAAAAGATCAGAGCGAAATATGGCGGTTTTCTTCATCGTCTTTCCCCCGGTTTCAAATGCTTTTTAAATTTAATCAAGGTCCTATCAAAGACCCATGCGCAGCCATCGGCTGACAGCCGGCCATTATGCTGCATTGCCGCGCGGCAAACTCCGACAACAAATAATGGAGCCGCATATCATGGGCCATGAGCGGCACCTCGTCAACTATCTGAAGCTCAAAGGCCAGACCGACGCGCAGGGCGTCAGGGGCCTCCCAGGCTAGGAAACGGTCATAATAACCGCCGCCGTAACCCAGCCGGCCGCCGGATTTATCAAAGACAGAACCCGGCAGAATCACAATATCAATTTCCCGGGGGGCAACAAACTCAGCCTTGGAGATATCCGGCTCTGGAATCCGACAGTACCCCGGCCGCAGTTCAGCCGCAGGGTCAGTAAGCCGACAGGCGGCAAGACGCTTCTCAGCCGTCAGAGTCACAGGAACACAGAGCCGTTTACCAAGTTCCAGGCATTTATCGGCCAGGTTCAGGGTCTCAACCTCGCTGCGGAAATTAATATAGGTAAAGATGGTTCCAGCCCGTTTAAATTCGGGCATAGCGAGGAGACGTTCGGTAATCAAGGCACTCTTCGTACGGCGCTCTTCAGCGGCCATTTGTCCACGGCGGGCCAGAATCCGGCGGCGCAATTCATTTCGTCTCTGCTCCACGGCCCGGCTCAAACCTTGCCAAAGGAGGCGGCAAAGAGGGCTTTAATGGCCTCCCGGCCGGAATCAGAGAGATTTCGACTTCCGGAACAGGCGATGGTGTCAAACTCCAAGCGAGGCTCGTCCTCCTGCCAGGCCCCGTGCCGCCAGATAAACCAGGCGTTCCGCTCCTGATCAAAGACGGCCAGCGGCCGGTTAAAGAGCTTGGCCAGTTCCACGGCCCAGCCGGTGCCGCCCTTGACGGTGTCGTCGGCCATGATTGTCCCCACCACCACTATCTGATGGCCGCGGTTAACAACATGAAAGATACACTGCAGAACCTTGCGGATCTTTTCGGCCTCATAATAACTGCGGTTCATCATTTTGGAAACAATCTCCATGCTGATATTACCACGCCCCAGCTCCTCATCACTGAGCTCCACCACTTTGGCCTTGCCATCCCGCGCCGTGGAATGCCCCGCAAAGGTAAAAACCGTTTCCGGTATCCCATAACGTTCCGCCTCCTCACCAAAGGCGGCCTCGGCACCACGCAGACCGCTGCTGAAAACTTGACAATCTTCCTTTTTAAGCATCACTCTCTCCTTTCTAACCTTGACAGTCCTTACACGTTAACCCGAAACTGCCAGTTCTTATATTGCAAAACCACCCCGGACGGGGTAATCCACACTAACTTTAAATCACCGTCAATTATGTTGCCCTCTCTGAATATCTTACCATCAATACTTACCATGCGCCGCGAGGCATTAAAAAAATAGGCATGATATGAGATATGAATTTCCGGAATCCTGGCCCTTATCTCGGCCGGTAACTGCCGGAGAAAGGGGATTTTGGCAAGTGCCGCGGCCTTCTTCCGGCGCTGTTGCTCCATTAAATGATCATCTTTCCCAGACGCGGGCAGAGGAGTACCACCAATCCGCTCCATGGCCGCGGAATGAGTTACCGGACTTTTTACCGCCGGAAACGGCACCGTCGGCTGTGGAGCGGCCCTCCTTACCCTGGCGGCGGCCCCCGGTTTCTTCCGAAGGGCTGAGGCAGGATGAGGCGGCGGCCCGGCAGCACTAACTGCCACTCTCCCCCCGGCCGGGGGCATGGGCTTCGGCAACAGCGGTTTTTCAGGCCGCCGTAGCGCTGTTTTAACGGCCGCCTTCTTAACTACGGGTAACTTTTTGGGAAGCGGCGAGACGGCCTTAAGCCCCGGCCTCTTAACAGGCCGGGGTGCGGCAGCAACGGATTCCCGCTTAGTCGTCTTCCGCACCGAAGACGGCGGCAGAACACCGTCTCCGACAGCCGGTTTTTTCAGCGGCACGACAGCAGTCACCGTCTTCTCGACTGCCGGGGCCTCCCAGGGATGCAGCCACCAGGTAATAAGAGCAACATTAACAAATAAGCCGACGGCCACGATATAGGGCCAAAGCAGTTTCCTCGCCGCCAGGGGCGGTATCTCGTGGATGGTATGCACATCCGGCACACTGCCCAGCTTGCGTTTCTGATCCGCCTTTTTTATGGCTTCAAGGATATATGACATGAGCTTATGATTTCCCCATGAGCTTTAAGCCCGCGGATTCAGGGCGCCGCAATTCCGGCCCCCCGGCAGCAGTCAACGTATTAAGCAGAATAATAGTCTCTTTACCGACAATACCATCCGGAATTAGATTGTACCTGAACTGCAGCCGCCTGACCCGCCGCACAAGACCGGAATCATAAGCTGCCTCCCCCGCCTGTTTATTGTACTCCTCTCCATCTATGAGGGCAAGACGTTCAGCAAGCCATTTTACCATGGGGCCGCGATAACCGGGGCGAATAGAATCCCCATAGCCCTCCGGAGGCCGCCAGACAAGGATATAGAAGCCCTGCCAATGTTGAGCCAGATCGGCGGG
>DRPV01000151.1 GCA_011330685.1 Desulfobacterales bacterium | reverse complement strand
TGCCATATGGAGAGATATTCCGGCCGATAGGCGCCAAATATAACGATAGTCTCCTTTATAAAATTATAAGAATGCCCCTGGCGACCAATATCAGCCGGATTATAATGCTGTTTATTTTCGTTCTGCTTCTCGCGGTGGCCCTTTTCCCTCTGAATATTGGGCCCTTTAATAATCACGGGCCCATAAAACTGGGCGTTTTTGTTAACCATGAGGACGGCAATAATCTCTTTAATTTTTTGCTGTGGATAATCTGGATGCCCCTGCTCACGCTTACGGGTATCTTCCTGGGTCGTTTCTGGTGCGGCAATCTCTGCCCTCTGGGATTAATCTCCGACCTTAGCCGAACTGTAGCGGATAAGATTTTTAAACCCGTAAAGCAGGCTGTAAAACCCTATAATAATGTAGATCTGATACTGCCTATCACCTTTATTGCCATCACCTTTATCACCCGGATTTATCCGGTGCAGGCTGTCGCTTTCAACGGCGCGGTGATGTTCATCATTATTGTCCTGATAGCCGTTGCGATCAGCGTCTCGTTTCGAAGAGGGGCCTATTGCCGATACGTATGCCCCATCGGCGGGTGGCTGGCGCGCTTGACAAGGCTCAGTGTCACGGCTTTGCGGGCCAACCGTGATATTTGTGCTACCTGTAAAGATAAACCCTGTTTGCACGGCACTAAGCGGGCTCCAAGATGTCCCTCGTTTCTCAATCCGAGTTCCATGGATTCAAACAGCCATTGTCTGACCTGCTGGTCCTGTGTCAAAAACTGTCCGCTGGAGAAATCATCCCTGCAGATTGGCCTCCGGCCGCCCGGAGCAGAACTTGTAGAACCTAAATCACCACGGATGGTGGAAGCCGTTTTTGTCTCCGCGCTGATGGGGATGTATATGGCCGCGGCCCGCCAGGGCGCGATCCTGCCTTCCTGGCCCTATCCCCTGACCTTCTTCGCGCTTATCGCCGTGTCGGTTGCGGTCTATTTCGTCTTATGCGCTGTTGTGGCTTTTGCCGGTAATCTCACCTTTAATGAGACTTTAAAAAAGCTGGGTTATGTCTTTTTGCCCATGGAGTTTGCTACCGCTATAATCGCCTTTGGTGATGACGCGCTGGAATTTTTCAATATTACGGTGCCGGTTGCCACTATCTCGCTGGGAGTTACCTTTATCTGGACGCTGATCCTGGCGGTTTCACTCCTGAGGCATAATATAGAAAAACCAAGCCGTATGTGGAGCGCCTTTGTTCCGGTGGCGGCCGCCGCCGTCATGCTTTTGCTGCTCTGGCTGCATTGGTATGGTTCCGGGATGGTTATTGATGTGACTTAATGGGGGAACGTGTGCAGGGTGGTGCTCATGGAGCGCTTACGCTTAATGGCCTTCTTCCCTTTGGTTCTGCTCCGCGGCAAGATCGTCAAAGGCGCGGCGGACTTCCTCAAGTTTTCGGCGATACTCTTCGCCATCGCCATAATCAAAGAAGTATTTATAGCGGCTGTGAATGGAGCTGAGACGGCGGGCGTGTTTTATGGGGCACCAGTACTGTTCGGTGCGGGCGGCGATCTCTCCGATGTAGCTGATAAGGCCGTTAAAATAACCGCAGTAAAGGCAGTTTATTTTCTCGATGATATTCAGGTATCCCAAGGCCTGCCGGTCAATGACGATGTAGCGCCGCCGTCTGACCCTGGGGATGCCGTAGACGGGAAAGCAGATGAATTGGTAAAGCGTGACGCTGAAATCCATGAGCAGGGCGGGCGGCAGGCAGCCCCAGATAAAGGGTATTGTCAGAATATTGAGGAGTGAGGCCTCGGCAATATAGCTCCGCAATCTCTTGATGAGTTTTTGATGACGTTGCCTGACCTCTTCTTCAAAACGGACTTTGCCGCGGTCGAGCCGGTAAAAAAAGGCATCCTGCCTGTCAGCGAGTTTATCCCGCAGTTCCTGCTCAAGTTTTTTGATCCTGCTGATCAGCCCTTCAATATTTTCGTCCATGAGTAAACCTCTGTTAATTTTTATTCTGCCACCGGGCAAACGGTGGGCTGCAGGGCTGGCTGGCACCTTGAGTTCAGGTAATATGATACTCTTTAATTTTGTTAAGCAGGGTCTGGCGGGTTATGCCTAAGCTCTTCGCGGTCTGTGTTTTGTTGCCCCCGGCCTCCTTGAGGGTGGTTTTGATCAGTTCCCGCTCCATATCTTTCAGGCTCATGCCCTGGGAGGCACCGAGCCGCGGCCCGTTTGATTCCAGGGGCTGGGCGGCGGGAAAATGAGCCGGCAGTTCGGCCGGGGTGATCTGCTCACCGAGACAGAGAATAACGGCCCTTTCCATGGTGTTCTCCAGCTCGCGGATATTGCCGGGCCAATCATACTCGGTGAGGGATTTTATGGCCGCCGGGTGCAGGCCGCGCAGGTTTTTACGGTTCTGGGCGGCAAATTTTCGGAGAAAATGTTTGGCCAGGACGGGGATATCCTCCCGTCTATCACGCAGAGGCGGCAGATGCACCGGCACTACATTCAATCTGAAAAAGAGATCCTGCCGGAAGCTGCCCTCGGCCGCCATCTCCTCAATATTTTTGTGGGTGGCGGTGAGCAGCCGGACATCGACCTTGATCGTCTTGTCACCGCCCAGGCGGCTGCATTCACCCTCCTGCAGTACCCGCAGAATCTTGGCCTGGGTGGTCAGCGCCATATCACCTATCTCGTCTAAAAAGAGGGTGCCGCCGCTGGCTCGTTCAAAATGGCCCTGCCGCATTTTATCCGCCCCGGTAAAGGCCCCCTTCTCGTGGCCGAAGAGTTCACTCTCTAAGAGATTTTCATGCAGGGCGGCACAGTTAACCTTGATAAAGGGGCCGTTTTTACGGGGGCTGTTTTCATGGATGATATTGGCCACCAGTTCCTTGCCGGTGCCGGACTCGCCCTGGATTAAGACTGTGGCGGCAGAGGGGGAGACCAGGGCCAGGGTCTCAAACAATTCCCGCATGGGACGGCTGCGGCCGATTATATTGCCGTAGTTGAATTTATGATCCAGGCGTTTTCTGAGCAGGGCGTTTTCGGTTTGCAGCCGTTCGTAATTCAGCACCTTGTCGATCATTATTTTCAGCTCGTTAATATCCACTGGTTTGGTGATGTAATCGGCGGCTCCCTCCTTCATGGCGGCCACGGCTGAGTTCACCGAGGAGAAGGCGGTGAGGACAATGACCGGCAGGTAACGCCCGGCCTCCTTTAAGGCCGTCAGGGTTTCAATACCGCTTAAACGGCGCATCTTGAGATCTAGAATGATGAGGTCAACCGGGTTCTGCTCAAGGACGGGCAGCACCTCGTCTCCGTCTCCGGCCTCGATAATCTCGAACTCTGATTTTAAATTGGCCTTCAGCATGAGACGGTGAGCGCTGTCGTCATCGACCAGCAGGATGGTTTTTTTCTTCATACGCTCTTCTCTGCCCCTCGCGGGAATATGATTGTAAAACTGCAGCCCCGGTCAGGGGCCGTCTCTACCTCAAGGCTTGCGCCATGCTGGCTGATGATCTGGTGAACCACCGCCAGCCCCAGGCCGGTACCGCTTTTTTTAGTGGTGAAAAAGGGGTCAAACATCCGCTCTTTATCCTCTGTGGTCAGGCCGCAGCCGTTATCCGTCACCCACAGGGCGGTGTCTTGACCACGGCGGGCGGCGCCCAGAACAACGCGGCCCCTGTTGCCCACGGCATCCAAGGCGTTGTGGAGCAGGTTAAGGAGTATCTGCAGGAGGAGATCACGGTCAGCCTTTATGATAATCTCCTCCGGCGGCAGTTCAAGGTGAAAATCAATGGATCTGGTTTTAAAATCATCGGCCATAAAGGATTGGGTCTTTGCCAGCAGCCGGTTGAGGCTTACGTCCTTAAATTCCGGCTCCCGCGGGCGGGAGAACTGGAGAAGGGCGGAGATGGTGCGGTTTAAACGGTCAACCTCGGTGACCATCATTTCGGCGTATTGTCTCTCTTCGGCCTGGGCCTTGAATTTATTGACAAAGAGCTGGGCGAAGCCGCGTATGGTGCCGAGGGGATTTCTGATTTCATGGGCGATGCCGGCCGCCATGCGGCCCAGGGCGGCGAGACGGCGGGATTGTTCCAGCTTTTGCTCGATTTCAGCCAGTTCCCGGACATCCCGGATGATAATAACCAGGCCGTTCCGTTGGCCGTCAGTGTCATATAATATGGAGGTGCTTATTCGCACCGGCACTGCTCTGCCCTGGTGGCGGTAGATAAAGGGAGTTTCCACGAGGGGGGCGTCCCGTGGTACGACGGCCGGGAATGATGGCAGTTCTGTCCGCAGTATTCTGCCCTGTAAGCGGCGGAGAGACTTGCCGGTTATGGTCTCGGCCTGTTTGTTGCAAGCCGCTATCCGGCCCTCGGTGTCAAGGGTAATGAGGCCGGCGGGCATGGACTCGATAACGTTGTTGGTATATAACTCCATGTCGGTGAGGGTACGGCGGGCTACCCGGATATCCTGATAAAGGAACAGGAGATAAAAACCGGCGCTGCCGGCCAGAAACAAGATGCCGCCTAAAAGGAGGGCGTGGCGGAAATCTACCTTGCGGGCCTTATCGAATTCAGTGGTATTAAGACCGAGATAAATAACCTGTGGTTGGCGGCCGCCGGCCTTCAGGCCGCACATGTCACCGCGGCCCGTCATCCCCCGTCCCCAGCCTCTGAGTGGAGTGAAGGGGGCGGCGATTTCAAAAATTCCCCTGCCTTTTAATCTCATGGTAAAGGGGGCCGGGCCGGATAAAATTTTGGCGGGCCGGGGTCTGATGGCGGCGGGCCAGGGGCCGGAGGAGGCAATGATATTACCCTGGTTATCCACAATGCGGATATAGTCCACTGAGGCCTCTTTTACCGTTTCCGTTACCAGGGTGCTGAGGGGATCAATCCCCCGCATGCGATGCATCATGGTAGTCCTGGCCCCGGCCTCAAAGGAACGAATCAGGGTGAGGCCCTCATGGAGCAGGAAGGTGCGCATGAGTGATTCTTCCCGGCGGATATTACGAATGGTAAGGGTGGTTAAAAGAACGCCGAGGAGCAGGGAGGCGGCAATTATTCCCAGGGCGGGCCGGGAAAGTCTGAATCTCTGGCGGCGGTTGGGGATCATGGAGCGTTTACAATTATGGGGTGGGTGTGGTGCATTGATTGCGGTCTCTTATGTATTAATGGCTGTAACTATTCAGTAGGGGCAATAAATCACCCTAAACTCGTAACCGTAACTACCCAGATGTGTCCCAGGTTCGTTCGTTTCGACCTCCGAAGCGTACCTTTTGTACGTGAGGAGGGCGAAACGGACGAAGATGGGGTGCAGCTGAATAGTTAAGTTACTAATGGCTGATGGTTTCACGCCGGGAGACGGACTGGATTTTTTCGTGTTGTGTGCTTGTTCAGTTCCGGAACAAAGCCCTATCCGCCGGTTTTAAGTTCAGCGGCCCAGAACAGGAACCAGATGGCGCCGGGGACGTTGGTTTTGCAAATTTGGGGTACGATTTTTTTGAACTCTTCGTGTTCGTACGTGTAGCGGCGGTTATGCACCTCGATGTTAAGGGCGGCGACGCCCTCGGTCTGATAATAGCAGTCGCGGGCCACGCCGCTGGCGACGTTGGTGTCATTATAGTTCTGGGCGGCCGTATAGCCGACAATTGATTTATCGCCTCTGTCGTGTCGATTGAGCAGGGCGGCGATTTTATCGGCAACCTCCCGGAATACCTGGTAATCTTTCTCGTGCCACCGGCTTAACAGCTTTCTGTCCGGCCGCTGTTTGGTGGAATAGGCATATGGATACAGCACCTGAGTGGAGCCGGAGTGGTAATCAATCAGGGCCACGACATTTTTTTGAGCGATGAGCCGTTCCATGGCCCTGGTTTCCTGTTCCGAGGCCTTGGCCCGACCGCGATATACCCGTGACGATGGCGATCTGCTGCGGATGAAGAGGTTTTCCTGGTTTTTGACCATATCCCATTTATATTGGAAATTTCTATTTATATCAACACCATGGGAATTTTGAATATAACCGTCCGCCAGTGCCGTGGCCAGTTTTACCGCCGCCTTATCATTGTCGGCGGTCCATTTTTCTTTCCAGACCCGGCGCTGGCCGGTGGCGCAGACGACCTTGGCCGGATTGGTGGATGAGTAGATGGCCTCGAACATCTTATCGGAAGATACATTCAGGGAAGAATCAAACAGCCGCAAGGTCTTGTGGTCAACGGATTCGCAGACCATGACCTCTTCTTCACTCAGATCGCTGCCGTCACCCGCCTCGCTGGCATCGTAATCAGCTAAAAAGCAGTGTTCGACACCGGCCGGCGGCGAGGCGTATGGGGTTCCGTCCCGCCGGTAACATATTTCTTTTTTGTCCGTCAGGGCGGTATCGCGTCTGTTCGGGCGCCATCCGGCGCCGTAATATGATTTTCTCCCCGCCGCTGTGTGGCTGAAATCATAGCCATCCGGGTTTAATACCGGAATGATGATTATCTGGATGGTTTTCAGGAGATCTCTGATGTTGGTAAGGCGCGGTACTATGGGCGTGTCCGGCTTGATACCTGCCGCGTCCTGGACGGCCTCTTTATTGATCAGGGCGCCCATGTCGTCAGTAGCTGGAGCGGAATTGTCTTTATTTTCAAGTAGATATTCAGCAATGCCGAGACAGACCTCAGGGGTTGCCCATTCATTGCCGTGGATGGCGCCGGTGATAACGACGGTGGGTTTGCCGTGGTCGTCACGCCATGAGGCGTTGCGGGTGATTAAAATAGCCCTTATTTCCCGGCTGTCCGTGCCCTTACCATTGGCGCCGGAGGTGCGGCCGATGGATTTGGTTACCGCGTAACCATCGGCGTTGGCGGCCAGATCGTCTAAGTAGCGGTTGATCATCCGGCTGGTTTTGCAGCCTTTGGCGGCGCTGGAACAATAGTTGAAAACGGTTTTCGAGCCCGTGATTCGTTTGATATATGGTAGTGATTCCGGCCGTAAAGCCCGGAAATAATTTTTGGCCGCGGTCTGGATGGAATCAATCGCCGCCTGCTTTGTGTAGTCTATATGTCCTTTTTGGGCAAAGGCAATATTATAGATCTGTTGCATAAATGAGGTTTTTTTTAGATAGCGGGCCAGGGTTATCCCCCACCAGAGCTGATTCTGATCTGCGGAAGTCAGGAGCTTTTTTAATCCTTTATCGGCCGGCTTGGGGTAGCGCCTGGCCAGTTTTTCTGTCTCCGGCATATGCGGAAAGAGCTCAACGAGGAGTGGGATGAAGGTCTGAGGCCGCCCGGCGGCCTCTTTTTCGAGATAAGCCGCTATTTTGTTGAGCGCGAAATCATTTATATAAGGCTGTTTGGTATATTTACGAATAATCTTCAGTTGCTCCTTAATGGCGGTGCCGGGGGTCAGTTTTTTGAGGTCGGCCCTGGCCTTTGCCTCTTGCAGGGCGCTGTCCGCGGCCCATTTTACGCAGAAGACATCACCCTCGCCTCTTTCTTCACAGATGTTTTCCTTGCTGAGCATCCTGAGGGCGTCTTCCGCCCGGCAGTCATCGTATTTTCTCAGCTTCATGATCATGTTGTATTTCCAGCGGGCCTCGGAAAGACCGCCCCGCATCGATTTAATAGTCGAGAATGGTTGATTTAGCTGGCGCAGAAGTTTGAGGAGCCCTTTCTCCCGGCTCTTGGAGCAATATTTTTTGCCGGATTCTCTTGTGCACCATTTACCCGGCTTGTTATTCTCCTTCCCGCCGGCGCTATGCTTCTTCCCGGTTCGCCATGCGGTTTTGTCCATACCGCTCCAGTTATCCCATGCACCGCCGTTTCCCCATGCCGGAGCCATGGCTGGCCATAGGCATACGGCTCCCACTAATAATATTGTAAGTAAAGACTGTTTCATTTTCCGGTCTCTCTAATCTCGTGGATGTTTAATGAATGGCTTGCGTATAATTATGTTACTTGAATAAATCGGCAGTGCAAAGCATAAACCGCAAACGACAGCGATCAACCACAGCCGACTTCATATAACTCCATAGCGGTAAGTGGTTCAGGGGCACCGCCATGTACACGTTCCAATCCCGCGACTACATCGGTATATCACGGGGTTGGAACGTGTGCAGGGTGGCGTTCATGGAGTGCTTACGCGAAACAGGGGGATCAAGCAGTCTAAGCTCGATCCCCCTGTTTGCTGTCGTGATTGGGATTGGAGATAAGTTACCAGCGGCAGTACCAGCCGCGATTCATCATCATGCCGTTGGCACCGGGGCCGCCTATGCCGCCGCCATTATTATAGGCACAGAACGCCGGCCCCCAGCCGCCGGCTCCGTAGTAATTTGTACCCAGGGTACCGGCTATTTTATTGTTGATAGTTCTTCTTGTCTGCCAATAATCCTGCCTCATATTATAGAGTTCCTGGCGCAGGGCTCGTAATTGACTGACGGTGGTGGAGTTATTGTTGTAAGCCTTGTTTATGGCGGCTATTTTATCCTGAATAGCCTTTTCCTTGGTCTGTAGTTCAGTCTGGTATTGACTTGTAATTTTATTTACCTGCTGTTGCTGTGCAGGGGTCAGGGTAGCGGCTCCATTGCCCATCATATAGCCATGCCCTGAGTTCATCATGCCGCCCATCATGGGGCCGTCGCAATCGTAGTAATTTCCGGGCCCTCTCATCCAGGCTCCAGCCTGTACCGCCAGGCCCAGGGTAAGTGTAATTGCCACTGCCGTGATAATCGTTTTGGTCTTCATGTTCAGTCTCCTTGTTTTAATTACTATTCGGGGTATAGGCTGTATTGTCGGCCGTCCCCACTTTAGTCAGCTCTCTTTTGTCTCGTTGATTCCAGCTTCGCAGGATGGGCAGTACTGCCATCCTGTTTCAATAATGGTACTGCACCGTCGGCAATGATGCTTAAGCGCGGCACCGCAATGGGGGCAGCGCAGAAAGGCGGCCTGTATCCGGCCCTGGCAGGATGGGCACTTCTGGCCTGTCGGGGAGTTAAACCTTTTCAGGAACAGGTAGATAATAAAAATAAGGGCGGCCAGCATCAGCAGCCCGCTTAGAAACCCAAAACCATGCGGCCACCACATCCCGCCGCCCATCCATCCCCAGTTACACATAAGCCGCCTCCTTTGTTGTATTCTCTGTTGTATTTGTTCGTTGTAATATTACAAAGCAACGGTCATGCCAAAGATGGAGCAGGTGTTGGTTTTTATGGTGTAATATTCTGTAATAACAGGGAATAAAAAATATTTAGTGGAGTGTGAAGCCACTGCCGCCCGCGATTTTGGGCCGGTGACAGGATATGGGGCGTCTAATAATTAGACACTTTTCGAGGGTGGTGGTTAGAAACGTCTAATAATCATCCACCTGTAACTGCCGATTGGCGGCATACGGGCTATATCCTTCATGTTTATGGAAAAAAGAGGACATTGAGTTGTAATCAGGGTAAAAATAAGAGAAGGACAATTTATGGTGCTGGTAAGTTCAGCAATTTAACAGCCGCAGGCGGGAGGACGAAAATGCAAAAAATGCAAAAAGAATCGGGCGGGGTCGCGTGTAATAGTAGAGTGGTGACTGAGCATAAGACAGGTCATGGGCTGTGTATTGCCGGACTGGGGCTTTCCCTGCTCCTGCTGACCGGCACGGGAGTATTGGCCGCCTCCGATGAGCTTGTTGTCGGTAATTTTTCCGCTCTTCCCCCAAAGGGTATTATGCTGAAGATGCCAAAGGACTGGCAGCCCCTTACCTTTAAGAAAATTAAGACTCACAGCCGTTATCGTCATGTTCTGGTGGATGGCCGGGGGGCAATTGAGGCCCGGAGCGAAAACGGCGCTTCCGGTCTGATCCGTAAACTTACCATCAACCCGGCCCAATATCCTGTTATCAGCTGGCAATGGAAGGTAAAGAATATTTTGTCAAAGGGGGATGTCTCTAAAAAGAGCGGTGACGATTATCCGGCCAGGATATACATAACCTTTGCCTATGATTCAAAGAAGGCCGGTTTTTGGGAAGGGGTTAAATTTGATACCTATAAAATGGTTTATGGTGAATATCCTCCCGTGGCGGCTATCAATTATATCTGGGCCAATAAGGCCGGAATCGGCCGTATATTCACCAACCCCTACGCCGACCGGGTTAAGATGATTGTCATTGAGAGCGGTACGGCCAAGGTCGGTAAATGGCTCCAGGAGCGGCGCAATATTGTTGCTGATTATCGGGCGGCCTTTAAGAAGGAGCCGCCGCTTATCAGCGGTATTGCCATTATGACCGATACTGATAATACCGGGCAGTCCGCCACCGCCTGGTATGGAGATATTGTCATGAGCCGGGGTGTAAGCTCTTCACGCACGCCCTGAAACGGACATCCCGGCGGGTAATTACTTGCCGCTGTGGTTTAATTGATCGTTTATGCGGGCATATTCTCCGGCAGACGAAGGCGGAAGAGGGTGCCTGCCGGGGGGTTGTTGTTAATCTCAAGCCGACCGGCATGGGCGGTGATAACCTTGTTGACAATTGGTAATCCCAGGCCGGTACCGCCTCTCTTGGTAGTTATAAAGGGCTGGAGAATTTTTTGCCGTTCTTCCGCGGGAATGCCCTTGCCCTGGTCTATAACCTCAATCCATACCTCTTTTTTCATTGTCAGGCCGCGAATCGTAACCACGCCATGGGGCGGGCTCGCTTCAATGGCGTTGACCAGTAAATTCATCAACCCCTGTTGCAGACGGTGGCGGTCGCAACGCAGTATAGTCTGACTGTCTTCCTCAATTTCAACCTGTAAACGGATTTGATGATGATGGGCCTTTCCCGCTACGGTGGTGACCGTATCCCTGATTAGATCAGACAGAGGTTCCGGCTTACATTCAAGGTTCAGGGGTTTGGCAAAGGCGAGCATATCGAGGATCATACGTTCCATACGTTTTACCTGTTTCCCGGCCAGGGTCAGGCGTTCATCCGCCCTGGCCGGGGAGGACAGTCTTTTACGGGCCTGGTAAATGAAACCGCCAATGGCGGTAAGGGGCGTTTTCATATCATGGGCGATACAGGAGACCGCCTGGCCCATGGAGGCAAGGTGTTCCGCCTCGCACTTTTCCCGCGATAGCTGGAATTCGCGGTTACGCAGCCAGCCGACCAGCGGCCCGACAATGTTGAACAGTACTATTTCCAGGAAATACCCTAAGTTATGCTCCATCAGCGCTGATGATGACCAGGATGGGATTGAGGGAATATAAAGAACAGTTATCAGCAGTGAGGCGATGATACCGCCGCCGAGTCCGAACCAGAGACCGAGCAGAATAATGGGTAGAAAATAGAGTTCCCGGTAAACAAGGTGTCGGATGGCCTCCTCACGCAGGGTGAGATAATGGAGGGCGGTTATCGCAATAATAAGGATAAAAACAAAACCGGCTCGGTAAAACAGCTGTTTTTTGGACAGCCTGGGGTCTGAGGATATAAAGGTCATAATGTCTGTTGGATTAAAAATATAAAATAGGCCGAGCCCGTGAGATCCGCGGCCCGTTCTTCTCTAAAGCAAAACAAAAAAACGTAACTTCTCTAATCAGCGTAGACTCTCAAAAAACAATAATGAGGCACAAGATAAATGACATACAATGAAGACACAATTGTCAGTTCCCTCCACTCTCTGCATGATCTTTCCAAGGCCCTTAATTCGAGTCTGGATATCAGCAGGGTTGAGGAGATGATCCTTCACAAAACCTCTAAACTCATGAGATCCCCCAAGGTGCTTATACTGTTGCTTAATGATAAGACAAAATCATTAAATATCCATAACGCCCTTGGTTTTGAACCCTCCGAGTTAATGGTGCATACCTTTGAGAATATTCAGCCCTTTGACCATTGTATTGTCCACAAAGGCAGCGTTATTACTATTGATGAAGTCCTTTCGCCCGCCGATAGGGAGATTAGGGAAATCTGCCCGCAGCTCTTTGAGATGCTTTTTGCCCCTCTCGAGATTCAGGGCAAGGCCTACGGTCTGTTAGGGGTCATGGGCCGTAAAAAAAACTTCTCTCGGATAGATCTGGAAATATTCTGCTCCATCGGCAGTCAGGCCGCGGTGGCCATGGAAAACGCCGGTCTCTACGCAAAGCTGCATAGCACTTTTCTGCATACCGCGGAAGCAATGGCAGAGGCCATCAGCAGCCGTGATCCCTATACCGGAGGCCACACTAGGCGGGTTAGAACTTACGCTCTTCAACTGGCGGAAAAACTTGGCTTGAACGCCGAAGAGAAAAATGCCCTGCGCCTTGCCGCTATTCTGCACGATGTCGGTAAAATCGGCATTGATGACGCCATATTACGTAAAACCGAGCAGCTGACCGCCGAAGAAAGGCTTAAAATGAGTACTCACCCTCGGATCGGGGCCAGGATTCTGGGCTATGTTGACGAGATGAAAGCGGTTATTCCCGGCGTACTCCATCACCATGAATGGTTTAACGGCAGTGGTTACCCTGATGGCCTGGCGGGGGAGCAGATTCCGCTTCAGGCCAGAATCATAGCCATTGCCGATGCCTTTGACGCCCTGACCACAGACCGGCCTTACCGCCGGGCCTCGACGGCAGTTGCCGCCCTGGATATTCTCGCCAGGGAGAGCGGCGTTCATTTTGATCCTGAACTGCTGCAGATTTTCCGCGCCCTGCAGACTGCCGCTCAGGCACAATAAAATCTCATTGAAAAGTCAAAGCGATTCTTCTGCATCCCTCATAAAAAAATAAAACCATTGACTCTTGACTATGGTCTAATGCTTATCCTGTGGGTAAGAGCAAGTAATATTCATGCCCGTTTTCTCAGGCACAACGAAATATGAAAGCCGCGGCAAGGCCGACACCTTTGGCAGGTGACTTTCACATAAAAACATAAAACATTTGGAGGTTTCGTCATGACAAATAAATTTAATGTATCAGCTTTAGGAATTACCGCGTCGCTGGTTGCGGCTGTCAGTATGTTGATCCTCGGTATATTTGGGCATCTCGGTATCTATCTCGGGGCCGTTGACATGATGCGCCAATGGCATATGTTTTTCTCCCTGACCCCGATGGGAATAGTGGCCGGTATGCTTGAGGCCGGGGTGATCAGCTTTGTCTTTTTCGCTTTATTCGGCTGGATTTATAATAAAATTTCATAGAGGCGGTCTCAATTCATCTGTGCCTCGAGAGGAATTACGGCATTTTGTAAGCGATTAATTAACCACACCTAACTTTATATAACCCCCATAGCTGTAAGCGTTTCAGCCTCACGCCCGAAACAAGAGCGTGAGGCTTTGTGCTTCGGGTTGCACTATAAACACTGCATTGTAGTACAAGGCAAGTTTTTTTTGCAGTTATTGTGAAATAATAAATATAAGGTTGTTGCTTGATTTTATACCTGTTTGATGACAGTTTATGCTTGAGTGTGGCTGGTATCTATGGTTTAGTACGCCGAGGCTTTTTTAAGCATTTTAGATGTGCCTTACGGCTACGAGTTTAGGGGATTTATTGCCCCTGCTGAATAGACTTCTGAACTGTTCACCAGGACTGAGCCGCTAAGGCTATCTGCAAATCGCATGAATTCACCACTTTTGCAAAAAATGAAAAAACCGGTGAATTACCTGAATCCGTGAGAAAATTACAGTAAAAATATCACGTTAATCAGCTTAACTACTTGATTTTTAAGCCTAAATATTGCAATATACACCTGTATAAAAAACTCACTCAGCAGGTGCAAAAAATGAAACGGTTTATCCTTGAAAAATCAGACGATGAATTCTACACCTCTCATTCCGGCCTAGCGCTTATCGGCCTTGGAATTAACCGCCATACCAGCCTGAATAGCAAAATCAAACGGGCAGTTCCTGATACCAAGAACATTGCCAATACGGATGTTATCCGAAGTTATCTCGGCCTTCTTGCCCTTGGCAAGAGCGATTACGAGGCCGTTACTGACATGAGAAATGACAAATATTTCAAACAAGCCCTTGGAATAAAACACGTTCCGTCAGCCGAAACCCTGCGACAGCGCCTTGATGAAACTGCTAAGGCGTTTGCGCCAATTATCTCCGCCAGCTATACCGAGTTTATCCGCAAGTCCAAAGGCCTCGTCACCCCTCTAACCACGGGACATGTTGCCATTGATATGGATGTTTTCTGTATGGACAACTCCGGCACCAAAAAAGAGGGTGCTACCTATACCTACCATGGTTATGATGGTTATGCACCGATAGGGGCATATTTGGGGAAAGAAGGCTGGTGTCTCAACCTTGAATTCCGGCAAGGCAGCCAGCATAGTCAAAACAACTTCGTCCCTTTCCTGCAAGAGACTATTTCCCGCGCCAAGTCGTTAACTAAGAAACCGTTACTGGTCAGGCTTGATTCCGGTCATGACGCAGTTGAAACCCGTGCAACACTCTACCCCCACCGAAAGGTTGATTACATCCTCAAGTGGAATCCTCGCAGACAAGACCGCGCCGCCTGGCTGGCTCGTGGTCTTAAAGAGGGAGAGGTAACTACTCCCCGCCCTGGTAAGCGTGTCGCCCTGTACAGCTTTAACCAACTCCAAGAGCACAAGGGCGAGCAGTTCAGTTGCCGTCTAATCGTCAGGGTGATTGAACGTAGCATTGACAAACATGGCCAGATGCTGCTAACACCGGAAATCGAGCTTGAAGGCTGGTGGACCTCACTGGATCTGCCGGAGAAAGAAATCATCAGGCTCTATCAAGATCATGGTACCAGTGAACAGTTTCATAGTGAATTTAAAACCGATATGGACCTTGAGCGTTTGCCCTCGGGAAAGTTTGCCACGAACGCCCTGATCATGTCCCTTGCGGGGTTAGCCTATAACATCTTGAGATTTATCGGCCAGCTTGGCCTCCTTGGAGACAGTTCCCCCATACGTCACTCGGCCCAGCGTCGCAGGATTCGGACAGTTATCCAGGAACTCATGTACCGGGCAGCACGACTTATTGCAAGCGGCAGAAAGCTCAAACTGAGATTCAGCCGCCACTGTACTGCTTTTAACGCTTTTCAGCGGGTTTACGTTCGCCTTGCCTCTGGTTAGCATCACGATCTGAGACAGCAAAGAAGTAGGCGGCCTGGCGCCCGGATGGATAGTTGCGCCAATTAACAGCTTGTTTTTACGAAGTTTTCAAAGACCATGTGCAAATGGACAAAAATATGAGCCCATAGTGTCGAAATAAGAGCCCTATTGTAATTTTTTTTCAAATCCACTTAATTTTGTGGAAGAATTGCGGTGGCCCTCACGGATTCAGGAATTACCTCCTAAGGATTCAACATGCTGAAATCTCATAATATTGAGTATGATGAGAGCTGTGAGATAATTATTGTGGGGGCTGGAGTCTCCGGAATGATGCTGGCCAAGTTGTTGAATGATGCCGGCCTTAAGGTTCTACTGCTTGAGCAGAAAACAAGGATTCATATTAGACCTGAAACCTTTGGGACATTTACCTGTGCTGCCGTGGAGCATGGCCTGGAGGAATATATTGACCATTATTTTGATACCTTTACCTTCTACGGCCCCACCGCCAAGGCCTCCGCCACGGAGAGAGACAAGATGTGTCTCGTTAATTATCAGAACTGGGTTAATGATCTGGAGCTGGAAAATGTCTCCGTCAGGACAGGCATTCAGCTCATAGCCGCTGAAAAGACTCATGACGGACTGCTTCTAAGGGAGCAGGAAAAAACCTATCTATGCAAAATGGCAGTTGACTGTTCAGGGTATTCCCAGGTCGTTGCCAAACTCCTGGGCCTGGAAACTTTTACCGAATCCGGCCTGTCTTTTGAAGTGGAGCTGGAAAATTGTCAATTCCCCATTCAGCGGGAGGCCTCTTTTATCCTCAATACTAAGGTCGCCAACAGCGGCGGCTGGCTCTATATCTTTCCGGAGGGCAAGGGGCAGTATGGCTGGGCCGATTTTTATCCGGAGTCGCAGTCCAGTATTAAGAATTTAAGAGAGCGAACCTTGAGGGCGATGAAATTAACCGGCCCGCATAATGCCTGGTTTAAAAACGCCAGAGTCACCTCTTCATACGGCCGTTTTGGCCCCACCGGTAATATCAGGCACAAGGTTGAAGATTATTTCATCGCCATTGGCGATGCCGGAGGATGCGGTACGCCTGTTACCCTTGAGGGGTTCCGGCAGGCCATAGACAGCGCCGAATTTGCCTTTCAGACCATCTCCAGGGCCGCGAATTATAAAAAGAAGGCATTGAGTCCCTTTCTCCAATTATTTCATCACAAATACGGTAAATATTATCGTGTGCATCAGTGGGTTAAATTTATCTATCTGCGCTGGGCGGATAATGGGGACATCGACAGATGGGTTTATAACTTCAGTAAACTGGATAATGCCGCTATCTTCAGGCTGATAATGGGGGAACTAACCATGGGCCTGATGTTAAGAACTCTTGACCCGGTATTGATAAAAAATATATCTCTCAACGCCATAAATAATATGCTCCCCGCCTTTTTGCAGTTCAGAAAACCAATAAGCCTGGCCAAAAAAGAATCTATTAATGAAGGTTCTTGAGACGATTATTATCGGCGGCGGGGTGTCTGGGCTGGCCTGTGGCCGGACGTTGAACGCTAAAGGACGTGATTTCATTCTGCTTACAGAGGAAATCGGCGGCCGCATGCTGACCTCTAAGTCCCACAAGATTAATTATGGGGCCAGTTACATAACGGAAGATTACGAAAATATTATCCCCTACATGGGGGGCGGCAAAAGAATCTGGATTCATCACTGTTACTTCCATGACGGTAAGAAGCCGGTTTCGTTTTACCGCTGGCGGACACTTCTTGAAACCGGCAGGCTGATAAGGGTCTACCGGATTGCCCGTGATTTTCGAAAAAGAATACGGCGGCTGCGGCAAAATTCTCTCTGCCATTCTCAAAAAGAGGCCCTTGAGGCTGATCCGGTTTTAAAGGCCTATACTCAAAAACCAGCCGCTGAATTTGTGCGGGAAAACGGGCTTGAATATCTCAATCGCACCTATTTCTCTCCCTTGTTTAACAGTACCGGCTTTATTGGATATGAGCGGTGCAACACCTTTGCCTATCTCGATAATTTAATGGCCCTGATCTGCAGAACCTATGTGGCTGACCATAGCCGCTGCTGCCATCTTTTACCGATGGGCTGGGAGGAGAGGATTGTTAAGTGCCGGGTTACGCAACTGCATCGGACTGCTGACGGCTTGTTAGAGGTAATGGCGGGCGGAAAAATATACCGGGCCGAAAATGTTGTTTTGGCCCTGCCTTATCATAACGCCAGGCTGTTCTATGATGTTCCGAAACCGGCCCATAATATTCCGGTATTTGTGTTGGAGGTTGATGGTGAACGGAATAAATGCTGCCGGCATAAAGAGGTCGTCTTTTTCCGGCCTGCAGAGCATGACATAACCATTCTCTGGCAGCAGGTAAGCGGGACGGATATTATTTTCAGCAAGATAAAAGATCCTGATCTAAGTAAATATTATAGGCGTCACCGGCTTGTAAACCGGATTTACTGGGAAACGGCTGTGGTGTTATCCGGCGCTGAATGGTTTGAACAGAAGTTGGCGGCAGGGGTCTATCTCGCCTCTGACTATAATATCTGCGGCTTGGAGGACGCGTATATCACCGGGGTTTACGCCGCAAGGCAGATCTGCGAAGATCATTAGGGCGGTCACGGGTATTTGCTCCTACGGTTGTCATCCTCTCTTTAACAGTTAGACAAATTTTTATAAAAATATAAAAAATATAAAAAATATAAAATAGACCATTGACCATTGTCTATAGTCCAATGTTTATAATAGGGGTAAGATTAAAATAAATGGAGGATTAAAGGCCATGAATGAGCTGACCATTGGTAAATTAGCAAAACGGGCCGGGGTTACCATCGACACGGTGCGTTTTTACGAAAGACGGGGGCTGGTAGCCGAGCCGAAAAGGACGGCCTCAAACTACCGCATCTATTCCGCAGTGGAGATTGCCCGGCTCCAGTTTATTAAAAAGGCAAAGTCCCTGGGCTTTTCCCTTAATGAAATTAATGAACTGCTGGTTTTACGTCATAATCCGGATGCCACCAAAAAAGAGGTTAAAAATAGAGTTGAGCGAAAAATAAATGATATAAAGAGGAAAATTGCCGATCTCAGCTATATTCTGGCTGATTTGGAAAAATTAAATCAGTCCTGTAACGGACATGGCTCGGCAGATGACTGCCCGATTCTCGAGGCTCTGGATGGCTGTGAGGAAGAGGAACATTGCTGTAAATAAAACAAGGAGGGTGCGCTATGATGGGATTTGGAGGCTTGATATGGATTGTAATAATCGGCGGAGTTATTTTCTTGGTGATGCGGGGGATAGGTGGTGGTGGAGGCTGCTGCGGCGGTCATGACCACGGCGGCCACGATCATGGCGGTAATGATCCGAAGGCGCCCATGGGACATGACCATGGCGGCATGGAGTCTCACGAGGCTCATCATGAGCAGGTTACGGCCGGTAAAGACCCGGTCTGCGGTATGAGCGTTAAGGATAATTCCATTTCCAGCGTCTATCAGGGTCAGAGCTACGCGTTCTGTTCAGAGCATTGCCGGGAAAAATTTGAGGCTCAACCGGCGGATTTTATCAAATGAGCTGAAAACACGGGTTGCTGGAAGGTTTCAGCGGCCCGCGTTTTTTGAATGAAAGTCACCGGCCAATGGCCTTGGCCTTGCCGTGACTTTCATCTTTCGTTGTGCCTGAGGGAACGGGTATGGATGGTAACCGTTCACCTGCACCCCATCTTCGTCCGTTTCGCCCTCCTCACGTACAGGGGGTACGCATCGGAGGCCGAAACGAACGAACCTGGGGCACATCCGGAGTCTTCGCTTACCTGAACGGTTACAGTTTACGAGTTGAGGGTAATTTGTTGCCTCTGCTGAACGGTTACCATGGATGCTATACGGAAAACCAGAAAAGGAAGGGAAAAATGACAAACTCAAACCAGCACCAGCACCATCATCATCACCAGGAACCACCGGACTATGCTGATCCGGTCTGCGGCATGAGTACCAGCGACGCAACCGCTTTCACGCCCTATGAATATCAGGGCAAGGTTTATTATTTCTGCAGCGATCACTGTATGACTAAATTTAAGGCTGATCCAAATGCCTTTATTCACGATCATAGTCACCCTGCTGCCGATGAGGGGCACGAGGCGCCGGCGGAGAAGGCCGGTGCCACTTACACCTGCCCCATGCACCCGGAGATAGTGCAGGACAAGCCCGGCAGCTGCCCCAAATGCGGTATGGCCCTGGAGGCCATGACCCCGGCCATCCCCTCATCTCACACTGAATACACCTGCCCCATGCATCCGGAGGTAGTGCGAGACAAGCCTGGCAGTTGCCCCAAATGCGGTATGGCTCTCGAGGCCATGACCGTCAGCGATGAGGAGGAGGGGAATCCGGAATATGATTATATGCGCAAGCGTTTTATCTTTGGGGCCATTCTTACCGTACCGCTGGTGATTATTGCCATGCGTGATATCCTGCCCGGCGGTCATCTTATTGAGACTATGGCCTCTCCCAAAACTCTGGACTGGCTGGAGTTTATTTTAGCCACACCGGTGGTACTCTGGGCCGGCTGGACTTTTTATGTGCGGGCGGTGCAGTCGGTTATCAATAAAAGTCTTAATATGTTCACCTTGATCGGTCTCGGGGTTTCTGTCTCCTATGTTTATAGTCTTGTCGGTGTGTTTTTCCCGGAAATATTTCCTGACAGTATGCGGGCCTCGGACGGTTCGGTGGGGGTCTATTTTGAGGCGGCGGCGGTAATCGTCACCCTGATTCTTCTCGGGCAGGTCATGGAGCTTGCCGCCCGCGGCCAGACCGGTGCTGCCATTAAGGCCCTGCTGGGTCTGGCTCCGAAAACAGCACGTCTCGTTAAGGATGACGGCAGCGAAGAGGATATTCCGCTGGAGCATGTCAAGGCGGGTGATAAACTGCGGGTACGCCCCGGTGAAAAGGTGCCGGTGGACGGGGTAGTGCTGGAGGGGGCAAGTTCGGTTGATGAATCCATGATCTCTGGTGAGCCTCTTGCCGTCAGAAAAGAGGCGGGTGATAAACTCATCGGCGCCACGGTAAACGGTACCGGGGCCTTAATCATGAAGGCCGAAAAGGTGGGCAGTGATACCCTGCTGGCTCAGATTGTCAAGATGGTGGCCGACGCCCAGCGCAGCCGGGCTCCCATCCAGAAGCTGGCTGATATGGTGGCTGGATATTTTGTACCGGCGGTTATTGCCGTTGCCGTCGTTGCCTTTGGAGTATGGTTTGTTTACGGGCCGGAACCACGTCTGGCTCTGGCCCTGATCGCCGCGGTTTCGGTGTTGATTATCGCCTGTCCCTGCGCCTTGGGGCTGGCCACTCCCATGTCAATCATGGTGGCCACGGGCCGGGGTGCCGGGATGGGAGTTTTATTTAAAAATGCCGAGGCCATTGAAACCATGCGTAAGATTGATACCCTGGTGGTGGATAAAACCGGTACCCTGACCCTTGGTAAACCCGAATTAACCTCTGTGGTACCGGCTGATGTTGATGAAGATGAACTGCTGGCTCTCGCAGCCAGCCTGGAAAAGAGCAGTGAACATCCTCTCGCCGCGGCCATTGTCGCCGGGGCCGAAAAGCGTGGTATTACCCTTCTTGAAGTAAAGGACTTTGATTCACATACCGGTAAAGGGGTATCCGGAACTATTAACGGTAAGGCCGTGCTTCTCGGCAACCTGAAGCTGATGGAGGACTTTAACATTGATGTAACAAGTCTCGCGGCCAGGGTTGAAGAGATGAGTAAAGAGGCCCAGACCGTGATGTTTGTGGGGGTTAACGGCCGTCTTGGCGGTCTGGTGGCTGTTGCCGATCCGATTAAGGAGAGTACGCCGGAAGCCGTTAAAAAGCTCCACGAGGAAGGGTTGCGGGTGGTAATGCTCACTGGTGATAATAAGGCTACGGCCCAGGCGGTGGCGGCGAAACTTGATATTGACGAGGTTGTGGCCGAGGTGCTGCCCGACCAGAAGGCGGCGGTGGTCAAAAAATTTCAGGATGAAGGCAGCATGGTGGCCATGGCCGGTGACGGCATTAACGATGCCCCTGCTCTCGCCAGGGCTCATGTCGGTATCGCCATGGGTACCGGAACCGATGTGGCCATGGAATCCGCTGGCGTTACCCTGGTCAAGGGCGATCTCATCGGTATTGTCCGGGCCCGGAAACTATCCCGCACCACCATGGCCAATATCAAGGAGAACCTGTTCTTCGCCTTTATTTATAACGCAATTGGTGTGCCGGTGGCGGCCGGGGTTTTGTATCCCTTCTTCGGTATCACCTTAAGCCCCATTATCGCGGCAACGGCCATGAGCCTCTCCTCGGTTTCGGTGGTAACTAATGCCCTGCGCTTGAGGAGCCAAAAGATATAGTCGGTCGTTAATGTTACGTTACTTTATGATGGGACTTTTCGAGATCAACAATTCGGGAAGTCCCATCATAGTCTTTGGTGACGATTTCCCTGAGTTGAGAAATCTTTTTGATCATATTCCGCAGTTCCTTCAGGTTGGTTTTAATCCCTTCGAGTTCTTGATAGGGCTCGGAGGCGTGGTCAAAGTCATCCTGAAGAAGTTCCAGATTCCCAAGAGCCACGAACAGGGGACTGTTCATCTCATGGGCCACTGTTCCGGCCAGGGCCTTTATCGCCTCTAACTTTTCTCTGGTGCGGGCCTGCTGTTTGTCCTGCAGGTAACCGGTGGTGATTGCCACAATGTTAAACAGGCCGATTTCCAGTAAACGCTCCAGGTCATCGGGTCGGAATCCCTGCCAGTGGAGCGTTGAGAAAGATAGATAAAAAGCTGAGATGCTCAAAACGGTTATAACCGCCCCCTGGAGACCAAACCAGAAGGCGCTGAGAATTATCGGTAAAAAGTATAGCTCTCTGGCGATGATGTGGCTTTTTTCATAATTTCGGGAAATAAACAGATGCACTCCGCTGATCCCGATGACCAGCAACAGAATAAGCAATAACTTTTTTTTGCTTCTATCTTGTTTGATGCCGATCGGGCTCATTGGTTATCTCCTTGCAGGTTGTGACTGGGGTATAGCGGGATTGGGGAATTAATATGGGCAAAATATTTAAATAAGATGTTATATTGAGAGCAATGATGGGGTTATATGAACCTCGGTGTGGTTAATTGATCGCTATCTAATTAAACATACCATGTAAGAATAATAATCTTGTTGGTGGAAATTACAAGCCGAGCGAGCCTTTACCCACAGGAGAACGCAGACTATGAAAACGCCGCATACAAAAAAAGATTCCGTGCCGATCAGTTTACCCCGCCGCCGTTTTGTCAAGGGCATAGCCGCCGGTGGAGCTCTCCTCGGCATGGGGGTATCTCCAGGCAGTCTGCTGGCGGAGACATATTCTCCGGGAGTGGAGCAGGAGATTCTCACCGGCCGCCGGTTTAAACTTACCATTGCCCCGCAGGCCGTGAATTTTACCGGCCGCACCCGGCTGGCAACGGCGGTGAACGGTTCGGTTCCCGGCCCCGTCATTCGCTGGCGGCAGGGTGATTGGGTGAAGATTGATGTCAGCAATAAACTGGCGGAGTCCAGTTCAATCCACTGGCACGGTATCATTCTGCCCGCTCCAATGGACGGCGTACCAGATATCAGTTTTAATGGCATCGCTCCCGGCGGCAGCTATCATTATGAGTTTCAACTTAAGCAGAGCGGTACTTACTGGTACCACAGTCACTCCGGTTTCCAGGAGCAGACGGGGTTATACGGGCCGCTTATTGTTGAACCGGATGAGCCGGAACCCTTCAGCTATGAACGGGATTATGTGGTCATGCTCTCTGACTGGTCTGACGAAGATCCGACTGATATCTACGCTAAACTCAAGAAGATGAGCGATTATTATAATTTTAATGAGCGGACGATTGGTGATCTTGAACGTGACATAAAGCGGCAGGGCCTGGCCCGCACTTGGGCGGCGAGGAGTATGTGGAACCGGATGCGGATGAGCGACCGTGATCTCTCTGATGTTACCGGTTATACCTATACCTTTCTGATGAATGGCCGCCCCCCGGCCCAGGGCTGGACCGGTCTTTTCAGGCGGGGCGAGAAGGTTCGGCTCAGGATTATAAACGGTTCGGCCATGACCTTTTTTGATGTCCGCATTCCGGGGCTGGCAATGACTGTGGTTGCCGCCGACGGCCAGAATATTGAGCCGGTAACGGTGGATGAATTCAGAATCGGGGTGGCTGAAACCTACGATGTGATTGTGGAGCCGGATGAGCGGCCTTATTGCCTCTTTGCCCAGGCCCTTGACCGTTCGGGATACGCCCGTGGCACCTTGACGCCCGATCCGGCCTTAAAGGCGGATATCCCGCCTCTTGATCCCTATCCCATTCTGACCCACCAGGATATGGGGATGGCGATGAGCCCCGCGGCCGGGCAGGGCGCTGGAACCCATAATATGCCGGAGATGGCAATGCCCGGCATGGACACGGCCGGGAACATGGCCGCTAAGGGGCATAATATGATAAAACGCGGCCCGGCGGGAATGGGGAGTGATACCCCGGTGGTGCACGCTGCCAGCGAGTACGGCCCCCAGGTTGACGCCAGGGCTGTGAATCCGCAGTATCACCTTGATGATCCCGGTGTCGGGCTGCGGCGTAACGGCCGCCGGGTATTGCGCTATTCTGATCTTCGCAACCTCTATCCCACTGCCGATCCCAGGGATCCGGGACGGGAGATCCAGCTCCATCTCACCGGTAATATGAGCCGTTATATGTGGTCGATAAACGGCATAAAATATAGCGATGCTGAGCCCATCCCCTTTAAATACGGTGAACGGCTGCGGATCACCTTTATCAATGATACAATGATGAATCATCCCATGCACCTCCACGGTATGTGGAGTGAGCTGGAAACCGGTGACGGCCGCTATATTCCTCGTAAACACACGGTGATTGTCCAGCCTGGCGCCCGGATAAGTTATCTTGTAAGCGCGGATGCCATGGGCGGCTGGGCCTTTCATTGCCATCTGCTTTATCATATGCTGGGGATGTTCCGTAAGGTTATTGTCGCTTAATTCAGGGAACAGGAGACAGGAGACAGTTTAGTTACCGCCTGCGGCGATTATAACTGCGGACTGTTGACTCTGGCCTGTTTTCATTGTTCGCTGTCTGCGCTATCCGAAATCTGCGCTATCCGAAATCTGCGCTTATCCGAAGTCTACGCTTATCCGAAGTCTACGCTTATCTGCTGTGCCTGAGTGGTTGGGCTTGGCGGTCACATTGTTTCACAGGGGGGAATTATGAAGATTATATTGTTGGGTATGCTGGCGCTGATAATACCGGTCACGGCTCTGGCCGGCGGGATGAATGACGATCCTTTACTGACCAAGGTGATGATTAACCAGTTGGAGATCCGCAGCGCCGAAGGCAGCAGTCCTTTAACCTGGGATGCTGAGGGCTGGATTGGCAAGGACTTAAATAAGTTATGGCTCAAAAGTGAGGGGGAATACGTCTCCGGCAAGATGCGGGATATGGAATTTCAGGCCCTTTACAGTCGGGCGGTTGCCCCCTTCTGGGATATGCAGGTTGGCTGGCGGCATGACAAATCGGAGAACCCCGCTCCGCACCGGGATTGGCTTGCCCTCGGGTTCAGGGGGCTGGCCCCTTATTTCTTTGATGTTGACGGTGCCGTTTATATTGGTGATAACGGCCGGGCCGCCGCCAGTTTGAAGGTTGAGTATGATATTCTGTTCACTCAGCGTCTGATCCTGGTGCCTGAAATTAAGATAAATATCTACACTAAGGATGATCCCGCCACTGCCACTGGTTCAGGCCTGGCAAATATTGAGACCGGCCTGCGGCTGCGTTATGAAATTCGGCGTGAATTCGCCCCTTATATCGGCTTAAACTGGAATCGGCTCTATGGCCGGAGCGCTGATTATGCCAGGGAGGAGGGTGGTGACGTGGATAATGTCCGTCTGCTTATAGGGCTGCGGGCCTGGTTCTGAAGCATTATTTATCGTTGAGGCCATAACCATTTCTTGCTTTTCTATGTCTTTTATCGTACCTCTGTCTCGGAAGAAGACAGGGAAGCCGGGCCGGAAAGCGGCCGCATCCAGGAAGGAGGTCTCCCCTGAACCGCATATTTTAAATAAAAAGGACTGTTATCGTGCTGCGAATCGCCCTGTTCATTATCTGTACCCTGCTCTTTATCCGTTTCTCCTGGCGGGCTCTATCCAATCCCAAGGCCCATGGCTTTTATCGTTTCTTTGTCTTTGAAGGAGTTTTACTCCTGATATTACTGAACTATCCTTACTGGTTCCTAGAGCCTTTTTCCCCGCTCCATATTCTATCCTGGCTGCTATTACTAGCCTCAATTTTTTTCGTTATTCAGTCTCTTCTGCTGCTTAAACGGGTTGGCGGTCATGATGAACGGCAGGAGATGCCGGAAAACTTTTCTTTTGAGAATACTGTTAATGTTGTGGAAGAGGGGCTGTACCGTTATGTTCGGCATCCCATGTACAGCTCCCTTCTTTTTCTGGGCTGGGGCGCCTTTTTTAAGCATATTACCCTGTTGAATATTGGTTTGATTATTGCGGTCAGTGGCTTTGTTATCGCGGTGGCGAAGGTTGAGGAGCGTGAGAATATTCATTTCTTCGGCCCCGTCTACGGGGATTATATGCGGCGGACGAGGATGTTTATCCCCTGGGTACTCTGATAACTCAGCGAGATAATCCGCGCTTGGGACCGGGTGCCGGGAAGAAACGCGATTTTAAATAATGAGGTAAATAGAATGGGAAATCCATTTCAGAGCCAATTTCTGAAGGCCGGGCTGGCGAGTAAAAAACAGGTGAAAAAAGCCCGGCACGTCAAACGTCTCGACCGCCGGAACAATGCCGAAAAGAATTCAGATGAGGCGGGTAATACGGCCCGTCAGGAACAGGCGGCTCACGCGGCGCGTAATCAGGAGTTGAACCGCCAGCGGGCTGAAGAAAAACGGCAGCACGAACAAAGGGCGCAGATAAAACAGCTCATTGAGGACAATCGTCTGTCTCAGGATGAGCGTGGCGAGGCGTATTATTTTGCAGAGCAAAAGAAAATTAAACGGCTCTTTGTTGATGAGGAGATGAGGGAAAAACTCGGCCGCGGTCAGTTGGCCATTGTAAAATACGACAAGGGCTATGAGGTGGTGCCCGCCAGGGCGGCCCGCCAGATCGCCAGCCGTGATCGAGAGGTGGTGGTTGTTTTTCATGCGGAGTCAGCCGGGTAACGGCTGTGTCCGCTCGCTTAGGCACAAGGGAACTTTTTATTAGTCCCCCTTCTCAGGCAAGATGCTGTTCAAGAGCTTTTGGGAGGGGCTTGCCATCATGTAAGTGTTCACTAAGTCAATAAAACAACAACGTCCCCTTTGCCCCCCCTTTGCCCCCCATATTTGTGCCCCCTCTACAAAAATTATTACCACGACCAAAATAATTTATAGAATGGAAGCAGGGTAAATTGCTAATAAATCGCTATTTGCGCTTGACAAAAACAATTAGAACGGTTCTTCTGTTTAGTTTTAGTAAAATGACAGGTTTTAGCTATTGTTCTAATAGCAGAAGCGATAAGAAGGGATAGCTAACATTTGTTTCATTAAACTTTCCTTGCCGCCAACCACATAATAAGAGAAGTGCTTTTGCGTCAAATTGACTCGTTAAACAGAATCTGGAGACAAGAAAACATGCATCGCAATAAAATATTTCAGGTAATTTTAATAACCTCGTGCATCGTCATCGTTGGCGCAATCCGAGGATGGTGCGGCTGTCTAACTCCACCAGGTGATATTGGAGACACGGGAAATACGACCACGGTCGCCAGTCATGACCCAAATGCCCTCACCGGCCCGGCTGGTTCCGGCACCAGTAATT
>DRPV01000150.1 GCA_011330685.1 Desulfobacterales bacterium | reverse complement strand
GATTTAGATGGAGAGTCCTTCCGGGTTGCCGGTGGACGTATCGCCCAAAAGGTTAAAAAGATCAAGGCGGCTGAAATTGTTGTTGCCTTACCGGAAGAACTCGAATATCCGGCGCAGGAGATGAAGCAATATATAGTAGAAGGCCTTATCCTGGGAAGCTATCAATTTAGTAAATATAAGACTGTCGAGGAAGATGACGAACCGCATAACTTAATAAGTGAACTGATAATCGCCACGAGTGATGCTCCGGGGGATGTTGCCATGAAGCGCGGTCTCATAGGCGCCGACTCGGCCTGTCAGGCCCGTGATATGGCAAATGAACCGGGCAACCACTGGACCGCGGAAGATTTTGCCGCTTATGCCCGGAAATTGGCGGCTGAATTTGATATGCCATGTGAAATTCTGGAAAAGAGCGAATTGCAAAAATTGAAGATGGGCGGGCTGCTTGGCGTTAATCAGGGAACGACCGCTCCGCCCCGGCTGATTATGCTGGAGTATCGTACCGGTCGTCAAGTCCCTACCCTGATGTTGGTCGGCAAGGGGCTTACCTTTGATTCCGGCGGTATTTCTTTAAAACCCAGCGCCGGCATGCAGGACATGAAATATGATATGTGCGGCGGGGCGGCGGTGCTGGCGGTTATGGCAGCCCTGGGACGGGAGCGGCCTGATAATGTGGATGTTGTGGCCGTGGTTCCGGCCACGGATAATATGCCGGGGCCCGGCGCTCTGAAGCCGGGTGATATTATCAGGCAGTATAATGGTAAGACGGTAGAAATTATCAGTACCGATGCCGAGGGCCGCCTAATCCTGGCAGACGCTCTGAGTTATGGGATTGAACGCTTTAAACCGGAGGCGGTAATTGATTTAGCCACCCTCACCGGGGCGGTAATTGTCGGTTTGGGGCATCATATGACAGGTCTGATGAGTAACGATGACGAGCTGGTACAACGGCTTTGCCGGGCTGGAGAACAGAGCGCTGAACCGGTTTGGCGCCTGCCCCTTGGCAAGGAGTACACTAAACAGCTTAAATCACTGACCGCTGACCTGAAAAATGTTGGAGATAAGGGGGCGGGCACCATAACTGCCGGCGCCTTTTTGCAGGAATTTATTACTGATACCAAATGGGCTCATCTTGATATTGCCGGTACGGCCTGGAATTTTACTGAAAAGAGCTATGTCCCTCCCAAGGGGCCGTCCGGGGTCGGCGTCCGTCTTCTTCTGGAATTGATCAGGGAATGGCAGCCATGAAGTACAAACTTTTCAATTTTATATAACGTGAAGATATGAATGAAATTGCGCTGGCCGGCATGACCGTTCTTCTGGCCGAGGATGAAGAGATAAATGCCGAGGTCGCGGTCAATATGCTTGAGGATAAAGGCCTGCTGGTAACTGCCGTCCGTGACGGCCTTGAGGCGGTGAAGTGCTACAAGTCTCGTCCCTTTGATATCGTTCTGCTGGATATTATGATGCCGGTGATGAACGGTTATCTCGCTGCGGCCGAAATCAGAAAGTTTGAGAAGCTTGAGCATCGTAGACCGGCCGTTATTATTGCCATGAGCGCACTTTCCGATTCAGACGAACGGCGGAAATGGTCAAAAAACGGGATAGACGGCTACGCGGCAAAACCCATAAACTGGCCTGCTTTGCTCAGAAAAATCGGCCATAATGCGGGCAGCAGAAGGACGGTGAGACCTCAGACAGAGCTTTTATCATGTGTCATCGATTACGAGCGCTTTGTAGACGATATGTGTAATAAAAATCATGAGTTGGCCGCAAGCCTGATTAATAAGTTTGTCAGCCGTCGGGTTGGTGAATTGATTAAGGCTGCCGAGGAGGCAGTTAAGGGTAAAGATATTAAACGCCTGCGAGAGGTTTGTCATAGTATGATCGGTGTTTCCCGGAGTATGTGCGCTGATGGTCTGGCCAGACGAGCCTCTGAATTGCGGCAGTTGGCCATAGAGGGGAGCTGGCCTGCCATGCCCGGCATAATCGAGACCATGCACAAATGCCATGACAATATAATGCGCTGGTGGGAGACTCAATTAACTCCTGATATGTAGGCGATCAATTAACCACACCCAACTTCATACCCCCCTAACTGTAAGCGTTTCAGGGGTACTTGCCCCCTTGGCAATTTTCTAAAAGGCAAAGGCGGCCTTGAATAATTCTTTGGTATATGCCGCCTGGGGGTTCTCAAAAACTTCCTTCGCCGTTCCACTCTCTATTATTTTACCATCCTTCATTACCGCCAGTTCGTTAGCCAGGGCTCGGACTACCCGCAGATCATGGCTGATGAAGAGGTAGGTCATCTTGTAACGCCGTTGAATATAGCACAGAAGATCAATGATCTGGGCCTGAATGGTCATGTCAAGCGCGCTGGTGGGCTCATCTAAAATCAGGAACCGGGGCTGGAGAATAATGGCCCTGGCAATGGCAATCCTCTGACGCTGACCGCCGGAAAATTCATGGGGATAACGTTGGGCCATGGCGCCATCAAGACCAACTTCATCTAAAGCCTTCTCAACCCGCTCTTTGAGTTCATCTTTGCGTAGTTCAGGGAAATGCACTCGCAGCCCTTCGCTGATTATCCGGCCCACGGTAAGGCGGGGGGAGAGCGAGGAGAAGGGATCCTGAAAGACAATCTGTAATTCACGCCGCAAAGCCCGCAGGCGGCGGGCTCCGCATTTATTCAATTTTATTCCCTTATAATCAATCTCCCCCCTGCTGGCCAGCAGACGCAGAATAGCAAATCCCAGGGTACTCTTACCCGAACCCGATTCCCCCACCAGCCCCAGGGTGCTACCCTGTTTTATTTGAAGGGATACCCCGTCAACGGCGGTGAGCCATTCACGGGCCTTGAACCAGCTTCCCGGTTGGGCGAACTCCACCCGCAGATCTTTAATTTCGATGAGCGGCTCATTTGTCGCGGTCATCTCCGGCGGCTCACCGTGGGGGGCGGAATCCAGCAGGCTGCGGGCATAAGCGGTGCGGGGATGATGAAAAACCTCCTGGGCGGGGCCTGATTCCACTAAATGGCCGTGATGCATGATATAGACCGTCTGAGCGATCTCATGAACCATGGCCAGGTCGTGGGTAATGAGCAGTACCGCCATTTTAAATTCAGCCTGCAGATCTAAAATAAGCTGAATTATCTGGGCCTGAATAGTAACATCAAGGGCCGTGGTGGGCTCATCGGCAATGAGCAGGTCCGGGCGGCAGGCCAGGGACATGGCAATCATCACCCGCTGCCGCTGGCCGCCGGATAATTGATGCGGGTAATGCCCCATCCTCTTCTCCGCCTCTTGAAGCCCGCAGCGTTCAAGCAGATTTATGGCCTCCCGGCGGGCCTGGGGAACGGTAAAATGGCGGTGAATAATGAGCGGCTCAAGCAATTGGCTGCCAATATTATAGACCGGATTCAACGAGGTCATGGGCTCCTGAAATATCATGGCAATGCGGTTGCCCCTGACCTCCCGAATTTTATTATCGGAGAGTTCCAGCAGGTTTCGGCCGTTCAGCTCAATACGGCCGCTGGTCTCCACCGGAGCCACCTTATCCAGCAGACGCAGAATACTCATGGCGGTGACCGATTTCCCGGAGCCGGATTCACCCACCAGGGCCGTGGTACCCCCCTTAGGTATTTGCAGGTCGATTCCCCGCACCACCTCCACCTCAGCAGAGTCAAGTTTGAATTTTACCCGCAGGTCTTTGATGTTAAGCAGCATTTTTTAGATTCTTATCAGCAAGATGGAGATGTTATCTGTTTATGCCTCTTGGTTTCTGGGATCAAAGGCCTCACGCAGGGCCTCGCCGATGAAGATTAACAGAACCAGGGTTCCCACCAGCACAACTACGCTGCCCGCCGACAGCCACCAGGCCTCAATATTGTTTTTACCCTGGGCCAGGAGTTCGCCCAGGCTGGGGGTGGGCGGTGGCACTCCCAGGCCAAGAAAATCAAGACTGGTGAGGGCCAGAATAGCGCCCGACATCCGGAAGGGCAGGAATGTAATTACCGGGGTCATGCCGTTGGGCAGCAGGTGGCGGAACATGATGGCGCCATTTCCTACCCCGAGAGCCCTGGCCGCCGTGATATAGTCCATATTGCGGCCCTTTAAAAATTCGGCCCGCACATAATCAGAGAGCCCCATCCAGCCGAACATGGACAGCAGGATAATAAGCAGGGTAATGGAGGGTTTGAAAATGGCGGAGAATATAATCAGCAGGTAAAGCTCCGGCATGGAGCCCCAGATCTCAATAAAACGCTGGCCCAGGAGGTCGGTGAGGCCGCCGAAATAGCCCATAACCGCCCCGGCCAGGATGCCGATGGCGGTACCAATGATGGTCAGGGCAAAACCGAAGAGAACGGAGAGCCGAAAGCCGTATATGACTCGGGCCAGGACATCACGGCCCTGGTCATCAGTACCCAGCAGGTGTCTCCGAGTGGGGGGCGAAGGCAGCGGGACATTCAGGTTCATATCAATGGAGTCGTAGCTGTAAGGGTTGGGCGGGAAAATAGTCCAGTTGCCCTTGGTGGTGATTTTTTTCAGGATATAAGGGTCACGGTAATCGGCTTCAGTCTGAAAATCGCCGCCAAAGGTGGTTTCGGGATAGGTTTTGAAAACGGGAAAATACAGCTGGCCCTGGTAGCTCATAATCAGGGGTTTGTTATTGCTGATAAGTTCAGCAAAGAGACTGGTGATAAAGATAATAGAGAAGATAATCAGGCTGTAATAGCCTAATTTATTGTTCTTGAACTGCCGCCAGCGGCGGCGGCCCGGTTTGTCATCCGGAGTGGCCATCAGCGATTATCCACGCTGTCAAAGGAGATTCTGGGGTCAACCATAACATAGCTTAAATCGGACAGTAGCCGGGCGATGAGCCCAATAATGGTGAAGAAGAAAAGGGTGCCCAAAACCACCGGATAATCACGATTCATGATGGAGTTGTAGGCCAGAAGTCCCATGCCGTCGAGGGAAAAAATGGTCTCAATCAACAGGCTGCCGGTGAAGAAGGCGGCAATAAATGAGCCGGGGAAGCCGGTAATAATGGGGATAATGGCGTTACGAAAAATATGGCGGTAGAGAATATGATTTTCAGACAGCCCCTTGGCCCGGGCGGTAATCACATATTGTTTCCTGATTTCCTCTAAAAAACTGTTCTTGGTGAGCATGGTCATTATCGCCAGGCTGCCCACGGTACTGGAGATTACCGGTAAGACCATATGCCAGAGATAATCGGTGATTTTTGCCATTAAACCGAGACTGGACCAGTTATCCGAGACCAGGCCCCGCAGGGGGAAGATGCTCCAGAAGCTGCCGCCGCCGAAAAGAACGATGAGAATAATGGCCAGGGCGAAGCCGGGAATAGCGTAGCCGGTGAGGATTACGGTGGAGGTAAAGACATCAAAGGGGGTGCCGTGGCTCACCGCCTTTTTGATTCCCAAGGGGATACAGGTGAGATAGACGATAAAAAAGCTCCATAATCCCAGGGACATGGAGACCGGCAGCTTTGATATTACCAGACTGGTGACACTCTGATGATGATAATAGCTGGTGCCGAAATCAAAGCAGAGGTAATTCTTCATCATGGTCAAAAAACGCGTCAGCGGCGGTTTATCAAAGCCGTAGAGCTTTTTTAACTGGGCGATACGCTGCTGATCCAACCCTTTATCTCCCTGATAAAGTCCCAAGCTCCCGGAACTGACCTCGCCGCCGGTATTGTGGGCCTTCAGCTGGGAGAGCATCTGTTCCACCGGGCCGCCGGGGACAAACTGGGTAACAGTAAAGGTTACCAGCATGACCCCGAAGAGGGTGGGAAACATAAACAATATACGGCGCAGGATATAACGGGCCATGGTGGCTTGGCGGTTTTATTTTTTCCACCAGGTCATCAAGGCCTGGAGGGGCTGGTAATAGAGGGGCAGGGTTTTGGGCTGGTCGAATTTATTCCAATAGGCCACCCGGTGGCGGGCCAGATACCAGTTTGGTACCACATAATAACCATACCACAGCACCCGGTCAAGGGCATGGCAGGCTGCCTTTAACTGTCGGCGGTTATGGGAGTAGATGATGTCGTTAACCAGGGCGTCAACCACCTTGCTTTTGATGCCGATGAGGTTGCGGGAGCCCTCACGATCAGCGGCGGCCGATGACCAGTAATCACGCTGCTCGTTCCCCGGTGACTGGGATTGACCAAAGACACCAACCACCATATCAAAGTTAAACTTTTCCAGCCGTCGGGTATAGAGCGCCGGGTCGATGGTGCGGTAACCGGCCGTGATTCCCAGGCGTTTCAGGTTTAAGACATAGGGGGCGATCACCCGTTCAAAGGCGGGGGAGGCCAGGAGAATCTCGAAGATGAATTTACGGCCTGTGCGGCGGTTCACCAGCTGATTATTCACCACCTGCCAGCCGGCCTCCTTTAAAAGGCGCTGCGCCCGCCGCAGGTTGCCCCGCAGAGAGTGAGGCGGACTGGTGGTAAACGGGGTCAGGGGGGTGGTAAACACCTCCGGCGGCAATTGCTTTTTGAAGGGCTCAAGCAGGGCGAGCTCCCGGCCTTTGGGCAGGCCGCGGGCTGCGAGCTCAGAATTACTGAAATAACTGTCGCAGCGGGTATACTGCCCGAAAAAGAGGCTCTTATTCGTCCATTCAAAGTCGAAGGCCAGCCCCAGGGCTTCTCTTACCCGGCGGTCGGCAAAGAGGGGACGGCGGATATTCATCACAAAGCCCTGCATACCGGCATCGTTTTTATGGGGCAGATATTTTTTTATGATTTGGCCGCTTCTAAACTTGGGGCCTTTGAGGTCGCGCTGCCATTGCTTGGCGATATTGATGGTCATAAAATCAAAATCACCGGCCTTGAAGGCCTCCATGCTCACCTGTTGATCCTTGAAGTATTTATAGGTAATGGTCTGAAAATTAAACATACCACGCCGCACCGGCAGATTTTTGGCCCAATAAGCGGGGTTTTTCTCGTAGGTGATATATTTACCGGCCTCAAATTTTTTTATTATATAGGGGCCGCTGCCCACGGGCGGTACAAGTCCAACCGCGTTAAAAGGGTGGTGCTGATAAAAGGCGCGGGAGAGTATCGGCAGTTCACAGGCAATGAGGTGTAGTTCCCGGTTGGCCTTCTTAAAGATAAATTTAATCTTATGGGGGCCGAGAATCCGCGCCTCGCTTATATCACGGAAATATGACTGATAAAAGGGATGGGCCGCCGGGCTTTTCAGGGTATCAAGGGAGAATTTCACATCTGCCGCCGTCAGCGGACTGCCGTCTGAAAAGCGGGCCAGGGGGTTAAGGGTAAAGGTGACGGAGAGTCCATCAGCCGCCGTCTTGATGTCCTGGGCGATAAGCCCATATTTGGCAAAAGGCTCGTCAAGACTACTGACGGCGAGGGGCTCGAAGACCAGGGTGTTTAAGCCGGCCGGGGCTGTGCCTTTGAGGGTAAAGGGATTCATCTTGTCAAAGCTGCCCAGGCTGTGGAGAACAAGACGGCCGCCTTCTTTGGCCTTTAAAGATGTATAATCAAAATGGGTGAAGCCGGCCGGATATTTTAACGTTCCATCTAAACTGACACCATGGGTGGCAAAGGCCGTTTGGGGCATAAGCAGCATGGTCAGACAAATAAGTATATATTTAAACATGATAAGATTATTGATAAGGGGTGAGGTTCAGAAGTCAGAGGACAGAAGACAGTATAGTCAGCGCCTGCGGCGATTAAAACTACAGGCTGTCGACTCTTCCGCGTATTCTGCTTTCATTGTTCGAATTCTTCTACGCTATCTTTTTTCTTTTTTTCTCTATAAGTTCTATGCCACAACCTCGCAATCTATTTTTCCATCGTGGAGAGTCAAGCGCAGGCGGTCGCCGGGAGCCGCCTCGCTGCGGCTGCGAAGGATTTTATTATCCGGCAGCCGAGTTACTACGGCATACCCCCGGCCTAAGATATTCAGCGGACTTACGGCGTTAAGCAGGGCGGCCGCCTGGCGGAATCTGGTGGTTTCATGCTCCAGGCCGGCCCGTATCTGACGGCGCAGCCCATCTTCGAGGGACTTTATCCGCTCCCGGTGGCGTTTGATTAAGGTCTTGGGGCTGTGGAGAAGCAGGCCGTTTACCCGATTGTCCACCGCCCGGCTTGCGGCAAGGAGTGTGTTGTCCATTGCCCGTTGGAGATTGTTTTCGGTTTGCTCTAAACGCAGCCGAATGCCCCGCAGGGCATGGGCCGGAACCGCGAGGAGACGGCATTGGGCATCTGTTCGTTGGCGGAGGGTGGTGAGCCGGCGGCCCATAGCCTCTATAAGGCGGTTCCGGTTCTGGCTCACGGTACGGCTCAGAACCTGGCCGTCAGGCAGTACGACCTCTGCGGCCGCGGTGGGGGTGGGTGCTCGTTCATCGGCCACCAGATCAAGGATGGTGAAATCCACCTCATGGCCTATGGCGCTCACCACCGGCAGGGGGCAGTTATAAATCTCCCGCGCCAGTTCTTCGTTGTTAAAGGGCCAGAGATCCTCTAAGGAACCGCCGCCCCGGCAAATGACAATTACCTCACAGTCCCGCCTCTGAATCAGGCTCAAGGCCTGGATAATGGCAGCCGCCGCCTGCTCACCCTGCATGGGGGCCGGATATATCTCAATGGGTACGGCCGGAAAACAGCGGGCGGCGATTTTCAAGAAATCATGCACCGCCGCTCCCTGAGGGGAGGTAATAAGGGCGATTTTATGGGGCAGAAAGGGTAGCGGTTGTTTATGATCGGCGGCAAAGAGTCCTTCGGCCTCTAAACGTCTCTTCAGTTTTTCAAAGGCCAGGTGTTTAAGCCCGGCCCCGGCGAAATCAACGGAATCGACGATAATCTGATAATCACCCCTGGCCTCGTAGACCGAAACCCGTCCCCGGCAGATGACCTGAGCTCCGTCGCGAAGCTCCTTCTCCAGATAGCGGCTCTGTGATTTAAAGAGGACGGCCTTGAGCTGGGCGTTATCGTCTTTCAGGGTAAAATAGAGATGCCCCGAATATGGCCGCCGCAGATTTGAAACCTCACCATTTACCGCCACAAAGGCAAAACCGTGCTCCAGAATCCCCTTGATGGAACGGGTGATCTCGGTCACACTCTGCACGGTATTGGTAAAATTTATTGCCATAATGGATTTTTTTTGTTGAGGTAATAGGCGGTTAAAGGGTATCTTGTAAAATTAAACTTTTCAAGATTTCAGGATTAAACTTTAATTGATTTTAATAATCAAGTGCTTATTTGAGGAGAATTATGACCGCTGAGGATGTATTTCATAAGAAGCATGAGGACGTGGTTGCCAAGGATAAAAAGGCGATTCTTGAGGAGCTGAATCTGCCGCCGGTGGTCATT
>DRPV01000149.1 GCA_011330685.1 Desulfobacterales bacterium | reverse complement strand
ATTTGCCCGGCAGGCGGTTGACAGGACGAAGGAATATATATTTCTCGATAAGCTGAAATACCTGGCAGCCGGCGGTCGTTTAAGCCGGTCAAGCGGCTTTATGGGAGACCTGCTGCGGATGAAACCGGTTATTACCCCCACCAGCCGTGGGGCTGAAAAAGTGGCGGTGGTCAAAAACCGGGCGGCGCAACTGCGCTTCGCCCTTGAGCGCTTGGAGCAGGAACTGCCCCCTGCTTCTCAAAGCCTTATTATGCTGCAATATTCCGACAATAAAGAGTGGATTAATGGCGCCATAAGAGAAGAAATTACGGCCCGTTATCCCAGGGCGGAAATCATGGTTTGCCCCCTGTCTCTGACCTCGGGAGTTCATATGGGGCCTGGAACCTGGGCCGTGGCCTGTTTGCTGTAACAGCGCCCAATATCAGAGTTTTGTGTTATTTCGCGAACACCCATGCCCGGTCACCGAGGCACAACGAAACATGAAAGTCGAGGCAGGGCCAATGCCCTTGGCCGAATCGTAATTCCCTAAGCGGAGAATATTTTGCCTGTTTCAGATTTCGCGGTTATCATCCCGGTTTTTAACCATGAGCGCCGGGTGGCGGCTGTCATCCGCCAGGCCTTGGCCCTTAAGGTGCCGGTATTTGTGGTGGACGACGGCTCCACCGACGGGACATCGGCAATTATAGACGCTGTTGCCGGTATTACCGTATTGCGCCATACTGAAAATCTTGGTAAGGGTGCCGCTCTGCTCACCGGCTTTAAAGCTGCCGCCCACACGGCAGCATGGGCGGTCACTATTGACGCCGACGGCCAGCATAATCCGGCTGATGCCCTTAATCTGCTTCAGGCCAGGCCTGTGGGGCAGCGGTGTATTATAGTTGGTAAACGGCAGGGAATGACTGCCGGGCATGTTCCGTGGACGAGTAAATTCGGCCGTAAGTTCTCCAATTTCTGGGTTTGGGTCTCAGGAGGCCCCTGGCTTGATGATTCCCAAAGCGGATTCCGGCTCTATCCCATTCCGGAGGTCTTAAATCTCGGAGTCAGAGCCCGCCGCTTTCAGTTTGAGGTTGAGGTAATAGTCAAGGCCCGGCAGCATCATCTGCCCGTCTTTGAAGTACCTGTTCAGGTCATTTATCAAAGGGGCGCGGAGCGGGTTTCCCATTTTCGGCCATTTATAGATTTTCTGCGCAATTCCGAGACCTTCAGCCGCCTGATTGTCAGCCGTATTTTCCGTCATTCCAATTCGGAATAACGAAAGACAGGTGACTTTGCGGTCATGCCCGGTTAAGAACCTGCATTATCGGTGATTTTTATATAAAAAGGAAAAAGGCAAAACGATGAAAGGGCTCTTTTACCGTTGTCTCATCCTGCTGGCGGATATTTTCGGCTCCTGGATATTTGTGGCTGTTTCCAGGGTTATCGCCTGCGGTTATTTTTTATTTTCAGGCCGGGCCGCGGAAAGTCGCCGCTTTTACGGGATTATGTACCCGGAGCGTGGCAGGCTTTATCATCTCCTTTGCACCTTTAAGCAATACCAGAATTTCACTACGGTCTATTTTGACCGGCTGCTGGCCAAAGACCGGGGAGAGATATCTTTTACCTCTGAGGGCGGGGAAAATCTGCGGCGGGCCATTGACGGTGAGGGTGGAGTTCTGCTGATGTCGCACCTCGGCAACTGGGAGCTTGCCGCCCACCTTCTGCCGGCGCGGTATGACAGGCTGCGGCTGCTGCTCTATATGGGAATAAAGGAGAAGGAGGAAATTGAGAAAATTCAGAAACAGAGCCTGCGGCAGTCAGGGATTAAAATAATCGGCGTCAACAAAGACGGCGGCTCGCCCTTTGATGTCGTGGAGGGTTTTCGTTTTATCAGGGCCGGTGGTCTGGTGTCGTTAAGCGGGGATATAGTCTGGCAGCAGGAACAACGTACGGTGCGGGTGAAATTCCTCAATCATTACGCCCGGTTGCCGGAAGCGCCCTTTGTTTTCGCCCTGGTCTCTGGGGCACCGTTATATATCTTTTTCACCTTCGGCGGCCGGAAAAGCAGATATCACTTCACCCTCTCGAAACCAATTTACATCAGGGCGGCCTCCAGGGCCGGGCGCCGGGAGGCAATCAGCCGGGCGGCCCAGAAATACGCGGATCTACTTGAAGAAACATTGCGCCGGCATCCCTTTGAGTGGTATCACTTTGAACGTTTTATTGGTGAGAAAACCTCCCTTCCTTCCGAGCGCAGCGCTATTTTTTAACGCCCGTGGGTGAGTTCTATTAAGGCCGGGTCTGATTCATTGTCGCCCACGTCGGCAAAATCCATAAACCTGTAGTTGGTGGTGACTCTTGCCTTCCAGGGCGCGTCTTTGGGGTTGTAAAGCTTTTTAAGCTCAATCTGGGTGTCGCGTCTCTGGCCGATCTCGCGATAGTGGGCGGGCAGCATCACGTCATCGAGCCAAGTTAGTTCGATATCAGCGCCGTTCAAATTTCCTCGGTACAGACTGGCAGGATGACCAAAAATTCTGGTCGCTCCCTGATATTTAAGTTTGCCGCGTAACTCTGCCGGCAGGATGCTTGCTACCAGATTCCAGCTGGGATAGTTGCTGATACTTTTCAGATCCCCCCTGTTGTATTCAATAACCAACCGATGTTTATCGGAGATGAACTGATAGGCCTTCAAACTGCCATCTTTGTCTTTGAACCATACTTCGTCCCGGTGCTGTTCGGGCATCTGCTTTTCAACCCGGTCAGCTTGGCGGATAAAATGCCATAAGCGGCTGAACCGTTTGGGCCGGTGCCCAAACACTATGACACGGCTCTCAAAAAGAGCGGTAAGCGGCTGGCTGACCCCAGTTCCCGCGGCCGCGTTTACCGGCACCGCAAAATGAAGCGTGGCGAGGCAGACGGCAAGAACAAATACGGTAGATTTCATATTATATAACCTTGTAATTTGTTGTTGTTCGAGAATTATCCAAAGAAGATAACTGGATACAAAATATAAGCCCAGGGGAGAAGACTCCCCCGGGCTTACTCTCGCACTGCCGGACGGATTTATTATTCACGCTCAGCGCGATGAGCTGAGCTGTTTGTGAAACCGGCCTTCTCCATAACGTCATAGATAATGGTCTGTTCCTGTACTCCATGAAACATCCGAGATCCAGGGCCGCCGGAGTAGATGGCCACATCCTCACCGGCATGGGTTTCTGAATTTAGTGGAACCAAAGCCTCCTGGTGAAAGCCTTGACCTTCCGTGTCGATGTTGGTGAGATCTGTAACCCGTCCGGTATTTATCGGTACGCCGTAGTGGGTGTCGCCGCCAGTCGCAAGATTGGCAAAACCACGGCCGTTTTGGTAGCCCAGAGTAGTGAAAGGCATACCATCCTTGGCCAGCTTATAGCTGGGCTCCGGGTTGCCGCTGGAATCATTACCAATAACCTTTCCCAAAATAGGATTACCACGGGTTGGATAGCCGCCCATGGTGAATACATGACTATGATCCGCGGTGACAATTATCAGGGTATCGGCATCGTTAGTCATATCCTCAGTCATTTTAACAGCCTTGGAAAATTCGATGGTATCAGTCAGAGCCCGAAAGGCATTGCCGGCGTGATGGGCATGATCAATCCGACCTCCTTCCACCATTAAGAAAAAACCTTTTTTGTTTTTCTTAAGTATCTCGATGGACTTTGCCGTCATTTGAGACAAAGACGGTTCTCCGGCGGTATCATTAGGACGGTCATATTCGTACTGCATATGTGAACGGTTGAATAATCCCAGCAGATGATCTACCTTGGCCGGGTCAACAGCATCAAACTGGGCCTGATTCCAAACAAAATCCGCGTTATTGTAGTTGTTGACCCATTCCTCGGCAAGATTGCGGTTATCGTCGCGTTCCCCTGTCTTAGTCGTATCCTCCGGGTCAGCCTCGTTGCGCGGCCAAAAATTGCGTCTGCCGCCGCCCATGGCAACCTCAAGACCATTACCGTAAGGGAATTCTATTAACTGACGGGCAATATCCTTGCAACCATTGGCTACAGCTTCTGCCGGCAGGTCGTGATCGTCTTCCCAGTTGCGCTCCGGCACATGGGCATAAGTCGCAGCCGGTGTAGCGTGGGTAAGGCGGGTAGTGGTAACCACCCCAGTGGATTTACCGGCTATCTCCGCCTCTTCGAGAAAGGTGCGCAGGCTATGGCCGTTGGCGCTGGCACAGTCTCCACGGGTTACTGTCCGATCAACGGAAATTACACCGGCCTTGCTTTTCTCTCCGGTCATCATGGCGGTCATGGTACCGGCTGAATCAGGCACCTGTTGATTGGTGTTATAAGTCTTGGACAAAGCCACGTTGGGCAGGTTCTCAAACTCGAGAAAATTCTCCTCGCCGTTCTCTCCTCGCAGCTGCCCTTCGAGGATCCGGGCTGCTGTTACGGTAGAAATTCCCATGCCATCACCAATGAACAGGATAATGTTCTTGGCCTTGGATCTGGCCCTTTTGGGGCGGCGTTGGGTGAAACGCATTTTATGGGCATTTCTCAGACTTTTTGTGCTATCACTTTGGTCGCTTTTCACGCTGTCGGCAGAAGCGGCTGGTGGTAACGCCGCTAAGGACAGAACAAAAAAACCGGTTAACAAAGATACCGCTGGCCGCAAAATCTTTTTCATGACATACTCCTCCCTTCATTAGACTGCATAACTTTTTTAGTCCCACTATAGGACTCCCTTTTGAAAAACAGGGTAGCAGTCTAAAAATAAGTTTTGATTAAAATATCGTTTGTTCTTTGTGAGAAATATGAAAAAGAGAAAAAATTGAATGAGGAGTGGGCGGGATAGGCGTAAACTCCGAGATGGGGTACTGCTGAACACTCAGATAGAGCTTATTCTGGCCCGCAGATCACAGGCCTTAATAATCGGAATTACCGCCTTGGGCACCATGTGCTGCCAGGGCAGACCGTTGATGATTCTATGCCGCAGATCGCTGCCGCTGAATCCCTTTTCCTCTATGGGCCGCCGCCACATTACCTCGCTCTTCAGGCCCAGGGACTTGAAGAGCTCCATTTTCCGCTCCCCCCAGTTATCGTAGATAGTGAGGAAAAATACCGCGTCCAAGGGAACATAGTAGCGGTAACGATCCGGGAAATTAATGGGCAGCGGCACAACGCTGTACTCCTCATCTTTGACCCCGGCTGCCCGCAGGGCGGCGCGAATCATCAACTGCCGTTCATAATAGGTAAAGGGGTTGGCCGCCGGCAGATGACGGTGGT
>DRPV01000148.1 GCA_011330685.1 Desulfobacterales bacterium | reverse complement strand
TGGACGGTTAATAGTGGCGCGGTTTTCGCTGCTCAACAGCCGCCCCGCTTTTAACTGCCGGTGATTTGCGGCGCTAATTCGGCAACATGAAACTGGCTCAAAAAATATATCTCTATCTCGGCTGCATATTTATTGTCGCCATGACCATCTTCGGGATATTTTCCTATCAGCGGGAGTCCGTTGAATTAGAGACGGATACTATTCGTGATGTGGTTGTGCTGGGCCGGGGCTTCGCGGCGGCGGTCTCCCATGTCTGGCTGACTAACGGCGAGGAACGGGCCATGAAGATTATCCATGACGTTAATAACGGTAAATTCCATATAAAGGTACGTTGGGTCTGGCTTGATGATACCAGTGTCCCCCGCTTCTGTCCTCAGGTTGACCGCCGTGTTCTGCGCAATCTCGCGGTTCTGCCCTTTCTGATTGCCAGGGGCTGCCGTCTTAATGGTCAGGATGCTATTTTCGCCTATTTCCCGGTGCGGACGAACTCTTCCCGGCCCGGCGCTCTGGAATTATCCGCCTCCCTCAGTTATCTCCATCGTCAGAGCCGGATCAATGCCTGGCGTCTGTCTCTCGTGGTTTTGCTTCTTCTGGTGGCGGTGGGACTTTTGATGTGGCATGTCGGCCAGCGTATGGTGGGGCAGCGCATGCAGAAATTAGTGCGCTTTGCCCGTCAGCTTGGGCAGGGGCAGTTGGATAACCGCCTCTGTCTCGAAGGTGATGATGAGATCGCCGATCTCTGCCTTGAGATGAACCAGATGGCGGAGCAGCTGCAGGACGCCAAACAGCATCTTCTGGCTGAAAACGAGGCCCGGATTGCCACGCTTGAGCAATTACGTCATACCGAGCGCCTGGTAACCCTTGGCAAATTATCCTCAGGACTCGCCCATGAGCTTGGCACGCCGCTGAATGTTATTTCCGGTCGAGCCCGGCTGATTGAGAATGGGGATATGGAGCAGGAGGAGGTGGTGGAAAATGCCGCGATTATCCGCCAGCAGACCGAGCGGGTAACCAGGATTATCCGCCAGATGCTGGATTACGCCCGGCGGACAAGCCCGCAGCGCACCAAGGTTAATCTGCGGGAGCTTATTGAGCAGGTTGTGGTTATTCTGCAGCATAACGCCCGTAAGCAGGCGGTGGAGATCGTGGTCGGCGGTCTGATAGAGAAAGCGCCGGAAATATTCGTTGATTATGGTCAGATTCAGCAGGTTATAACCAATTTATTGATGAACGGTTTACAGGCCATGCCCCAGGGCGGCCGTCTGGAGATACGGCTGACGGTGGGGGTTTACAGCCCGCCCGCAGCCGGTCATTACCAACCCATGCCCTGCGCGGTTATTATGGTGCTTGATAACGGCCCCGGTCTGGCCGCTGAGGTTCTGGAACGGGCCTTTGAACCATTTTACACTACCAAGGGCGTGGGGCAGGGCACCGGTCTGGGGCTCTCCATTGCCCGGGAGATAGTTGTTGAGCATGGCGGCTGGATCACAGCGGCCAATATTGAGGACGGAACGGGGGCCTGTTTTACTGTTTATTTACCCCTGGAGGATGGCAATGACGAAGCGCCGCGTAATGATAGTTGATGATGATCAGGCCATGTGCGAGATGTTAGAGGCGGCCCTGAAGCGTAAAAAATTCCAGGTAAGCTGGTTTCTGAAGGCCGAGGAGGCCTTGGCCCGCCTGCGTGAGGATAAGTTCGATACCGCCCTGGCCGATATAAATATGCCGGGGATGAGCGGCATTGAATTTTGCGAACGGGCCGCCGCCAACCGTCCCGATGTCCCGGTAATTATCATGACCGCCTTTGGCAGCTTGGAGACGGCTATTGCCGCCATGCGGGCCGGGGCCTATGATTTTATTACCAAACCGGTGGAGCTTGAGCTGTTGATTCTGGCCCTGGAAAGGGCTCTCGAACATAGCGCCCTGCGGGAGCAGGTACGTCTTTTATCCCAGGACGGTGCCAATAAGTTCTCCGGTATTATCGGCAAGGCTGTGGTGATGGAAAAGTTTTTTGAGCAGCTGCGCCGGGTTGCCGCCACCGAGACCTCGGTCTTAATTGTCGGTGAATCGGGGGTGGGGAAGGAACTGGCCGCCAGGGCTCTGCACAATGAGGGCCGGCGGCAGGCGGCGGCCTTTGTGCCCATAAACTGCGCCGCCCTGCCCGAAAATCTGCTGGAAAGTGAATTGTTCGGTCATAAGCAGGGGGCCTTCACCGATGCCAAAAATGACCGCCGGGGTCTGTTCATGGAGGCCAACGGCGGCACCCTCTTTCTTGACGAGGTGGGTGAAATACCATTAAGTCTGCAGCCCAAACTGCTGCGGGCTCTTGAGGAGAGACGGGTCAGGCCGGTGGGCGGGGATCGAGAACACCCCTTTGATGTCCGGATTATCGCCGCCACCAATCGTGATCTGGAGACGGCGGTGGAAGAGGGCGTATTCCGGGAGGATTTGTTTTACCGCTTAAACGTCATTCAGTTAGAGATCCCGCCCCTTCGGGCGCGGGGCACGGATATACTGCTTCTGGCCCGTTACTTTATCCAGAAGTTTGCCGCTACTATGGGACGGGATAAACTGCGCCTTTCAGAAAAGGCGGCCCAGAAGCTGTTGTCCTACTCCTGGCCTGGTAACGTGCGGGAGTTGAGAAACGCCGTGGAGCGTGCCGTGGCCATGTGCCGCTTCGATCAGCTGATGGTGGAGGACTTTCCAAAGAAAATCTGGAGCTACGAGAGCCAGCACGTTCTGGTTGGTGCCGCTGACCCCACCGAACTGGTATCCCTCCCCGAGGTTGAACGGCGTTATATCCTCCATGTCTTAAAGACGGTGGCCGGTAACCGCAGTCAGGCAGCCAGGATTCTGCGCTTAGATCGAAAGACCCTTTATCGCAAGCTGCAAAGCTATGAGAAGGTTTAATACGCCAGATCAGGCATGGCCTGCAACATGAAGACCTTGAGCTTTTTCAAGAGCTGCTGCTCTAACTGCCGTATCCGTTCGCGGGATAATTTGAATTTCTGGGCGATTTCCTGGAGAGTGGCAGGCTCATCGTTGAGCAGTCTGGTTTGCAGGATGCAGCGTTCCCGGTCATTGAGGCCGCTGTCGGCGGCGGATAGAGCCTCCCGAACCCGAGTCTGGATTTCCTGGCGGGCGGTGAGCTCTTCGGGGGCCGCGTTGTCGGCGGCGATGATGCCCTGCAGGGTGTATTTGTTATCCTGTGATATGGGGGCGTCTAAGGATTGATCGCTGAAGTTTATTCGTTTACCGGCGTCTTCAATTTCATGGGGCTTAACCTTCAGGCGTTTGGCCAAAAGTTCATTGTCAACCTTGATCCCCTGCATTTCCAGAGAGTTACGTTCCTTATTGAGGTTGAAAAAAAGTTTGCGCATGGCCTGGGTGGTGCAGATTTTCACCAGCCGCCAGTTATCAACTATGAACTTCAGGATATGGGCCTTGATCCAGTAAGAGGCATAGTAGGAAAATTTGATTCCCCGGTAGGGGTCGAATTTTTTAACGGCCCGTACCAGGCCGATATTGCCCTCCTGAACCAAATCAATAAAATTGTTGGCCCAGTATTTTTGATAACCCAGGGCAATTTTGACTACCAGCCGTAAATTGGCCAGGATTAACTCCCGGCCCGCCTCTTCATCGCCGTTTTGCTGATAGCGGATGGCCAGCTGCTCGGACTCATCCCGGCTCAAGACCTTGTAAGAACCAATTTCCCGCAGATATTGCACCAGTTCCGGGCTGTAAAAGGTGGAAACCTGCTGGGCGGTGGAGGTTAGCGGGTAATGGGTTGGGAGTCTCTCGGCACTTATTTCATTGCTTAACATGGTCTTCTCCTTTTTATTTAGTAATTGCTGGTTTGGGGAATTACCTGTGCGTCTTAATTATTTTTTGTAATCGCTCAATAAACCACACTCAGCAGGGTGTTTGTGGAGCGCGGCTTTCATGTTGCGTTTTGGGGCCTGCCTGTTACTGATTAAGGACTTTGTATTGCACCTACCGTGCCAGGCCGCCAATATTTTTTAAAAGTAATAAAATCAATTGGTTATCTTGTTTCTCCCAATGCTTGTTTAGAGGGCTGTGTCTGGGGCATTATGCCCCGGCGGGGCGGCATGCCACGTTCCAGGGTACCACCTTTAAATTGGCGGAAACGCTTGACAAACATCTCTTTAGTGAGCAATTAATAATTCCCAGGAGACTTGGATTTTATAAAAGGTAAAACGTAACTATTAAAAAAGGAGAAACGTCATGGCGCGAATGATAAAGAGAAAAGGAGCGGTTACGCTTGCTGTTCTGGGCCTGCTGCTCTGGGCATTTATGGTCTCTACCGCTTCGGCCGACAAAGGGATCGAAAGCCTGCGCAGTACCGGTGAGGCCTTTGCCTCCGTGGCTAAACGAGTCTCGCCGGCGGTAGTTTTCATTAAGGTGGAAAAGGAGATGGCGAGGAGCCGGGGTAATCAGTATATGATGCCCTTTAATAATGATCTTTTCAGACGTTTTTTCGGCACCCCCTTCCCCTACCAGCACCGGCGGATGCAGCCTCGCAAACATCCCTATCTCATGGCGCAGGGCTCAGGATTTATTATTGATCCTTCGGGTTATATCGTGACTAATAATCATGTGGTAGAGGGCGCTAAAAAGATTATCGTGCGATTAGAGGATAAAAGGGAGTTTGTGGCCAAGGTTATCGGGGCTGATAAACGCTCTGATGTGGCCTTGATCAAAATTAATGCCAAAAATTTGGCTACTCTGCCCATGGGTAACTCTGATAAGCTGGAGGTGGGCGAATGGGTCATCGCGGTGGGTAATCCATTTGGTTTGTCGCATACTATTACCGCCGGTATTGTCAGCGCCAAGGGGCGGAATTCGGTGGGTATTAATGATTATGAGGATTTTATTCAGACCGATGCCGCTATTAATCCGGGGAACTCGGGCGGCCCGCTGGTCAATCTCGCTGGTCAGGCTGTGGGCATGAACACGGCTATTTTCAGTAAGAGCGGTGGTTATATGGGGATTGGTTTTGCCATCCCCATTAATATGGTCAGGTCAATTGAGCAGCAGTTGAAGAGCAAGGGCAAGGTGAGCCGCGGTTATCTTGGGGTGATGATTCAACAGATGACTCCGGAATTGGCCAAGAGCTTTGGCCTTAAGATAGACAACGGGGTTTTGATAGCTCAGGTTTCTGAAGGCTCTGCCGCTGATAAGGCGGGAATAAAGCGTGGTGATGTGGTGGTGGGTTTCGCCGGGAAAGAGGTGCGTGATGTAGGCTCTTTTCGTAACCGGGTAGCCATGGTACCCCCCAATACCAGCACCGATGTTACGGTGCTTAGAAATGGCAAACGATTGAAACTTGCTATTACCATCGGTCGTCTGCCGGATGGTGAGATAAATTCCTTCGCCTCGGGCCTGACCCTTGACAAGCTGGGGTTCGCGGTGCAGAATATTAATCCGAAAATGGCCCGCAAATACGGTCTTGCCAATGGCCAGGGTGTTATGGTAACCGAGGTACAGTCAGGTTCTGTGGCGGCCATGGCCGGTATTAAACCGGGTACTCTCATTCTGGAAGTTAACCGCCGGAAGGTGGATAATGTCCGTCAGATGCAGAAGTTGATCAGTAACGGCAGTAATTCCGTATTATTGCTTATAAGCGATGAACGGGGCAGCCGTTATGTGGTCTTGAAGATTGATTGATTTACTGTCTTTGTAAGGCCGGTTATAATCGATCGATTCTTTATGTGAACTGTGCGGGGTGGGCGTTGCTCACCCCGCGTTTTCGTATTTGAGCAAGACTACGTTTTGCGTTGGGAGACAGATTTAATTTTCAATTTTTTATAAATGGGGGAGACAAAAAATGACTGACTTGCCGGGTGCCATTCTACAACGTGACAAAGAAACCTATGCCATTGTACCACGGACGCCAGCGGGGATTATCAGCCCGGAAATTCTGGAGAAAGTGGCTCGAACCGCCAGAAAGTTTAAGGTGCCGATTATAAAAATCACCTCTGGCCAGCGTCTCGCCATGGTGGGTTTGCGGTCTGAGGACGTTAATCCGGCCTGGGATGAATTGGGCATGGATGTCGGCCGGGCCACGGAGCTTTGTCTGCATTACGCCCAAGCCTGTCCCGGCAACAGCGTCTGTAAATTCGGGGTGGGCGATTCTCTGGGCCTGGCCATGGAGCTTGAGGGGATGTTCAGCGGCCAGGAGATGCGCGCCAAGGTTAAGATTGGCGTATCCGGATGCCCGATGTGCTGCGCCGAGAGCTATATGCGGGACGTGGGTGCCTTTGCCAAGAAAAAGGGCTGGACTCTAATTGTCGGCGGCAACGCCGGCGGCCGGCCCAGAATCGGTGATGTTCTGGCGGCGGATCTTACCCCGCCTGAGCTGGTGCGTCTGGCCAGGAGATTCCTGGAATTTTATAACGACCAGGCCCGCAAGAAGGAACGTACCTGCCGTTTTGTTGAACGGATGGGGATAGAGGCGGTGAAGGCGGCGGTTTTAGGGGAGTCAGGCGGCGCTTAAAAAATTAAGCAGTATTTTGTGGGCATCCCGTAATTGCTCAAGCTCAATATATTCATTTTGCTGGTGGGCTTGGGCGATATCGCCCGGCCCCCAGACGATGCAGGGCCCGAGATGGCAGAGTTGGGCGCAGTCCGTGGCGTATGAGGCGGTGGCGGGTGGCAGATCATGGCCTTGAGCCGCCGTTGCCCTTCGCAGGCGTTTAATGTGCTGATTATCCAGATCGGTCTTGATCGCCCTGGCCTGAAAGATGTCCTCCACCTTGGCCCGTCCGGCGCATATCGCTCTGATTTGCCGGGCTGCCTCTGCCGGATCATGGCTGGGCAGCAGGCGGATATCCACCGAAATTTCGCAATGATCCGGAATAATATTTATTGATGAGCCGCCGTTTATTTTGGTGATGGCCAGTGAGGCGCGGCCCAGCTCTCTGTCTGGATGCCGCCTTAATTTAAACTCCAGCCTCTGGAGATCGGTCATAATATCGTACATGGCGATAATGGCATTTCGTCCCTGTTCCGGCTGTGATGAATGGCAGGCTTTGCCGCCGCAGATTATCCGGCAGCGATAGACTCCCTTGTGGGCGTGGATGACGCGGAGTGTGGTGGGCTCCAGGGCTATGCAGAGATCAAACTCCGGTTTCCTGAGGGCCAGCGCTCTGGAACCGGACATGGTGCATTCCTCGTCCACCGTGGCGGCGAAGGTGGTATCAAAGGCTCTATCCCCCGCCTTTATATTAATGAGGGCAGCAAAGGCCGCGGCCAGCGGCCCCTTGTCATCGCAGGCTCCCCGCCCCAACAGGCGGCCTTCTTTTATCTCACCGCTGAATGGGGCGCTCATCTCTCTGGCGCTCACCGTATCCATATGAGCCATGATCAGCAAGCTCGGACGACCGGGGGCCGGGAAACGGGCAATTAGATTGCGGCGGCCGGGCAGGGCTGTAAAGAGCTCATGCTCCACCTCCGCCTGGCGGCAGATGGAGCTTAAGTGAGCGGCAACGAGTTCTTCGACTGACTCCTGTCTTGTGGTCAGAGGGGTTGAAGATTCGCTGGGAATCTGGACAAGCCGGCTGGTTAATTCCACGGGGTCGATGGTTATTGTCATATTGTTACCTTGTTTGTTACATTTAAAATAGAGGCCGGATTTACCCGGTTGATGGGTTCATAGTTAACCTATAAATGATAGAGAGAATTGTTAATGCTGGAACCGAATTACCCCGCCGCCGATGGTGCCTCATCCGCCTGCATCCTGATTGTTGATGACGATTATATCAATCGTGAACTTCTTGCCAATCTGTTTTTAGACAAAAAATATCATATTATTCAGGCCGCTGATGGTACTGAGGCTGTCAGACTGGCCCGTGATCAGCGGCCGGATCTGGTACTTCTTGATATAATGATGCCGGGGATAGACGGTTATGAGGTCTGCGCCATCCTGCGCCGTGAATACCCCGATATTCCTGTTATCATGCAGAGTTCTTTGTCATCTAATGAGGCGGAAATTAAGGGACTGGCCGCCGGAGCGGCGGGCTTTATCTCCAAACCTCTTGACGCGCGGCTGATTCTGGCCCAAGTTGAAATCCAGCTTGGGATTAAAAGAGACCGTGACCTGTCGCGCCGGCAACGTGACAAATTGGCCTGGGACAACCGCAAGCTGGAGCATGAACTGGCGGGACTCCGCCATATTGAGGAAGAGTTATGGGCCGCCAAGCGGGAGACCGCCGTTGCTAATCAGGTCAGGGACGGGATGATTAAAGACCTCTTTGCCGCCATGTGCGAGCTGCTTTCCAGTCGTGATTTTTATACCTTTGAACATGGAATGCGGGTTTCATCTCTCTCCCGGCATATCGGGGAGTTGCTGGGGCTTGATAGGCGCCAGCTTGACGCCCTGGAACTGGGCGGCATGATTCATGATATCAGCAAGGTTGCCATCCCCGATGATGTTCTTTTAAAGCCCGGTATTTTTGATAAGCAGGATCGAGAAATAATGCGTCTGCATCCGGCCATGGGGGCTAAAATATTTTCACGCCGTCAATGTGATCCCATGATTACCGATATTATTTATCAGCACCATGAACGGCTTGATGGCAGCGGTTATCCTCAGGGCCTGCATGGGGATGATATCGGTCTGTTGCCCCGGATAGTGATGGTGGCTGATACCTACGAGGCCGTTGTCGCCAGGCGGCCTTATAAAAAGTCTCAAAAACGGCAGGAGGCCCTGCGGCTCCTGCGTTGTGAGGCCTCCTGCGGACGTCTTGATTCGGAAATGGTGGAGGTTCTGGCCCAGGTGACGGAGAATTGGAATCCGCTGTCGGCCAGTCATTTTGTTTCCGATAAGAATACCAGGGCGCTGGAGGCCTTTCGCCGTAAGACCTATTTTAAGGAACCGTTGAGCGATTTTTATAATTACCGCTATTTATTTTTTCTTAATAATTCAGGTTTGTTGGATATTCCGGCTCAGGGCTATACCCTGTGTAAGATATCCTGCGGTAATCTTGATGAGATTAATGAGAGCGAGGGATATCTGAAAACCGATCAGATATTGGATGACACCGGCTCCAAACTGCATGATGTGTTGGAAGACGCCGCCGATTGCGCGGAGATCAGCTGTATAAACATCCTCTTCCGGAAGGGAGTTACTTACCTGATTTATTCAAATTGTCCGCCGACTGCGCTTAAAATATTATTGGCCCGGCTTGAGCATGTGCTGCTGGAGTTAAAGAGAGATTGGCGTTTACAGGCCTCTCTATGCCGGAGACATTTTGCCGCCGATTATTCCATGGAAAGAGCCCTCTATGAACTGCTGGCTGAGCAGCCTGAGCGGATTGATTAACCCGTAACCGTTCAGCTGCACCCCATCTTCGTCCGTTTCGGAGTCTACGCTTACCTGTCCACCTCACGTACGGGGTGTACAGACTCGGT
>DRPV01000147.1 GCA_011330685.1 Desulfobacterales bacterium | reverse complement strand
CCGCTCCCTTAGGTAGTATACGCCTCATCAGACCGGTGAGTACCTTTTTGGGGCCTACCTCAATAAAGGTTTTAACCCCCAGAGCCCGCAGGGCATTAATTATCTCAAGCCAGCGCACCATGGACACCACCTGACGGGCCATTATAGTTCTAATCTCATCGGGGTCTGCGGCCTCGGCGGCCGTGACATTAAACAAGACCGGCGTCTGAGGTTCCCGTAAGGCCGTAGCCCCTAATATCTTCTCAAATTCCGGCACCGCCGCCGCCATCAGGGGACTATGATTGGCAATACTAACTGGCAGAGGAATTGCCTTGCCGCCCTGCTCTACTGCCAGTTCCCCGGCTCTGCGCACCGCCGCCGCCGTCCCCGAGACCACGATCTGCCGGCTGGAGTTATAATTACCGATACTGATTTCCGCGTCGCAATCCATCCGGGCCAGAACAGCCTCTACCGTCTCAATATCAAGACCGAGAATGGCGAGCATACCGCCGGGGTTTTCAGCACCCGCCGCCGCCATTATCCGGCCCCTGGCGCTCACCAGCCGAATGGTATCCTCGGCGCTCAAGGCTCCGGCAGCCCACAGGGCAGAATATTCCCCCAACGAATGGCCGGCAAAATAATCGGCCCGCAACCCAGCCTTGGCAGCCGCCTGCCAGCAGACCATATTGACCGCCGTCATCGCCGGCTGCAGATTCTCCGCCCTGGTTAATTCTTCCATGGGGCCGTTAAAACATAAATCAACAATGGGCAGGCCGCTGACCTCCTGAGCCATGGTCATAATCTTCATTGCCGCCTCGTCATTCTCGGCCAGCTCCCGGCCCATACCAACATATTGCGAGCCTTGACCGGGAAAGAGAACCGCTGTTTTTGCCTTGTTCATATTTTTCCTTTAATTTCTTGATATAAAAGTCACCGACCGGGGCTGTGTATCACCTTGCCGCGGCTTTCATGTCTTGTTGTGCCTCCCGCCGATAATCTGCTCCAGGACAAGTAGCGTTACGCCAATGGTTATCGCCGAATCCGCCAGATTAAAGGCCGGCCAGTAATGGCCGTGATAATAAAATTCCAGAAAATCCACCACCGCCCCCTGACGCAGACGATCAATAAGATTACCGGCCGCCCCCCCGGCAATGAGCGCGATGGCCCAGGAGACGGCCCGATTCTGCCCCCGTAGACGGCGCAGGGCAATAATCATTACCAGCAGGGCGATAAGCGCGGCAGTGACAAAAAACACCTGCCGCCACAGACCATGCTCACCGTTTAAAAAACCAAAGGCCGCCCCGCTGTTGGTGAGATAGGTCAGATTAAAGAATCCATGGATAATCTCACGGCTCTCAAAGAGGGTGAAGGTTTTGGCAATCCAGGCCTTGGTCGCCTGATCAAGGGCAATTACCATGATAATAATCAGATATGGCATTCAAGCCCCTTCCAGCTCAAGCATGACCCCGGCGCAGCGCTCGCAGATGGTGGGATGGGCCGCGTTGGCACCCACGGTGACACTGCGGATCCAGCAGCGTTCGCATTTCTGACCGGCAGCCGGAGAAACCAGCACCCGCAGGCCGTCAAGCTCGGTGCTTTCATAGACCCCTTCACCGGCTGCCTCGCCAAACTCAACCTGGGAGACAATGGCAATATCCTCCAATAACCGGCGTTTATCCGCCATAAACCCGGCCAGTTCTCCGCTGACGGAGATGGTAACCCTGGCCTCAAGGGAATGACCGATAACTTTATTGACCCTGGCAATCTCAAGGGCCTTGGTCAGCTCCCGGCGGATCAGGGTCAGACGCTCCCATTTTTCATCTAATTCCGGCTGCCGATATTCAGGATGCGGGGCCGGGAAGGCGGCCAGAGCCGGGTCTTTTTCCCGCTCTTCGTCAGGCGGCAGATGAGTCCAGGCCTCGGCCACGGTAAAGGCCAGCACCGGGGCCATCAAACGCAGCAACCCCTCTGCCAGTTCATAAAGCACGGTCTGGGCCGCCTGCCGTTCCTTAGAAGAGGCGGCGGCGGTATAGAGCCTGTCCTTAATAATATCAAGGTAAAAGGAACTCATGGTCACAGCACAGAAATTCTGTAATCCGTGAAAAATAATGTGGAATTCAAAGTCATCATAGGCCTTGACAAAACGCTCCCGCAGCTGCTCAAACTGCGACAGAGCCCAGCGGTCAATCTCCGGTAAATCGGCATAGGCCACCCTTTGCCGGGGTTCAAAATCACTTAAATTACCGAGGAAATAACGAATGGTATTGCGCACCTTACGATAACTGTCGGAGAGATGACTTAATATTTTGTCCGAGATCTTGATCTCATCCCGATAATCCTCAGCCGCCACCCAGAGCCGGAGAAGCTCGGCCCCGTATTTCTTGATTACGCTTTCCGGGGCCACCACATTCCCCACACTCTTTGACATCTTGCGGCCCTTATCATCCACCACAAAACCATGGGTCAGAACAGCGCGGTAAGGCGGCACGCCCCTGGT
>DRPV01000146.1 GCA_011330685.1 Desulfobacterales bacterium | reverse complement strand
CTGACGCTATTCTTGATCGACTGGTTCACAGCGCATACCGAATCAACCTGGACGGAGATTCAATGAGAAAAATAATGTCTAAATTGACAACAACCGACATCATCGAGTAAGTGTAATTTTATCCTTCGTAAAGACCTGTGCTGGGATGGCCGAATTCCGTTGGACTGACCGGCCGAATTAAATTGGAACAGATGGCCGAATAACTTTGGAATGGGTGGCCGAATTCATTGGAATACGCAATAATGCGGAACTGCGTAAAAAAACCAATCTGGTTCTTAATAATCTGCGGCAGGGGATCGCCGTTAAACGAGCCGGAATCTGCTGCTGCCGAAAGAGCTTTTCTCCGGCGGATTACCTGCGTGCCATATCAAAGGCGGAGCTGGATTTCAAGCCGTTGAAAGTCAACAAGACACAGACCGCCGCCTATACAGAGTCCGACATCGCCCATCCCCGGTTGTATCAGACTTTGCGGGAATGGCGAGACCGGCAGGACGCGGAACAGGGGGTTAAGCATTTTCAGATAATGCATCAGAGTATGTTGATCCAGATTGTTGTTCATTTATCAGACAGCAAGGCTGAATTAGAAAAGATACCAGGGGTCGGCCCCAAAACCATGGCGAAATACGGCGATGCTCTGACGGCAATGGTGGCAGAATATCGCCGGGAGCATGGGGTTACCGCCGTGAAACTCCCTAAACCGAAGGCCTCCTCCGCCGGAGAAGGCAAGATTAAAAATACTGCTCCATCAGGTACCAGAGATATCAGCCTGCAAATGTTTCAGGACGGGATGACGATCGCCGAAATAGCCGGGAAACGAGGTTTGGTAGAGTCAACTATCGAGACCCACCTCTGCTTTTTCATCGAGAATGGCCGGTTAGAGATCGGCAAATTACTCTCAACTGAGCAACAGAAGGAGATCGAAGCGGTCTTGGACAAACTGCAGGACAATTACATCTATGGACAAATAAGAATGCTGCTGACCCGGCGCAATTACCAGGCAGGGAGATGAATATGGCACTTTGGGAAGAGACAATACCGTTAATGAAGGCTGGCTACCACAAGACCCTGGTGAATGAGGCCTACGGAAAGTCATCAATGGGCAGAAAGGTTTACCCGCCGCGGGATATGGTGTTTAACGCCATGCGCCTGACCCCCTTTAATGAGGTCAGGGTGGTGATTATCGGCCAGGACCCTTACATAAATGAGCATCGGGGCGTTTCTGAGGCCCATGGTCTCTGCTTTTCAGTCCGGGACGGCATTCCTGTTCCGCCCTCATTAAAAAATGTCTTCCAGGAAATCACCAATAGTATCTATAAGGGTGAACCCCGGAAGTTCTCACCAGATTTGACCAGGTGGGCGAAGCAGGGGGTTTTGCTGTTAAACGCCAGCCTGTCTGTTATTGCCGGGAGATCAAACTCCCATGCCGGACTCGGCTGGCAAAAACTCACCGACGATATAATCAAGACAATTTCTCAACAGCGTCAGAATGTGGTTTTTATGCTCTGGGGGGCCTTTGCCCAGAAAAAGGCCCAGCTCATCGATCAGAGCAGACACTGCGTCCTCAAAACCAGCCATCCATCGCCGCTCTCCGCCCATCGCGGCTTTCTTGGCTCCGGCGTATTTGTGAAATGTAACGCCTATCTTGAGCAACATGGCCAACCCGCCATTATCTGGTAAGAGGCGGCCGCCCCCTTGATCTTCTCTATATTATGCCCTTGCGCTTGGCCTTAGTCAGCGCTTCACGGCGGCTTTTGGCGTGCAGTTTTTCGTAAATCTTCTTGATATGGGAATGAATGGTGTGGGGGCTGATATTCAGGAGAGCGGCCAGTTCCTTATAGGTGTTACCAAGCTCCAGGCCGGATAATATCTCCTTTTCCCTGGCCGAGAGTATATACTCCTCACTGATTTTAACCTCCTGCAGCTCACTGATAATCGCCCGGGCTATTTTGGGACTCATGGGGGCACCGCCCTGGCAGAGATTATGAATTGACTCAATCAGTTCTCTTGGCGTCGCCCCTTTAAGGATATAGCCCGAGGCCCCGGCCTTTATGGCGGCAAATACCGTGTCCCGGCCGTCAAATACCGTATGCACCATAATATCAATCAGGGGATGTTTTTCTTTCACCAGCCGGATAAGTTCAATACCGCTCATCCCCGGCAGCCCCAGATCAACCAGCATAAAATCAGGCGCCTCATTCTCAAGTTGAGCGAGAGCCGCCTCGGCCGAGCCATAACTGCCCATAATCTCCATATCCGGCTCACCACCTAAGAGCAGCAACAGATTATCTCTCAGCATACTGTTATCTTCGACAATCATCATCCGCATCTAATCTACTCCCACCCCTGGTAAATATTAGTAACCGTTCAAACATCTTCCTGCCGACAAACCAGGTGTTCCGAACCGGCCTTCAGAGGGATTATAATCTCAATATTCAGGCCATTCTCCGCCTTTAAACTCAATTCACCGCCCAAATCACGACAGCGGGCCCGCATGCTCAATATTCCCCGGCCATGTCTGTTGCGCTCAATATCACCGGCATCGGCCCCGCCGTCATCAACCAGATTAAGGCGCAGGGTCTCACCATCTATAATAATAGTAAGCCGTACCTTATCGGCCTGGGCATGTTTAATAATATTAGTCAGCCCCTCCCTGATAATCTTAAACATATTCATGGCCAGAAGAGACGAAGGTCGGCAGGCTTTGGGGTTTAAGACATGGTGCATTTCAAAGCCTATGCCGTGTGCCTCCATGGTCTTAAAACAATATTGCCTTAAATCAGCCAGCCAGCTCGGCCAATTTATCTCACGACCGTCCAGGATATCCATATAATTACGTATTTCCAGCATGCTGTCCTGGCAAACGGCGGCAATATTCTCCAGAACCCGGCGGTTCTCCTCATCCGTTGTCCGGGCGGCATTCATTTCGGCTAACAGTTTTATATTAGTCAGATTACCGCCAATACCATCATGGAGATCATTAACCAGATCTTTTTTTACCTTCTCATGACGTTTCCGTTCACTGATGTCACGAATGACAACTACCTCATGCTGCCGACCCTTGATCGTCAGATGGGCGGCAGAAAACTCAATGGGTATCTTTGTTCCCTGGGCGTTTACAGCCATAAATTCAAAGGCCAGGCCAGAATCATTCAGACGCTGGATATGGGCCCTAAGAGACGCCCCCCGCTCTTCAACCTCATCATCAGGTGACATTATAGTCTTAAAAATATTGGTTCCCATTACCGTCTTACTACTGAATCCAAAGATCTTTTCCGCCGCTGGATTCCAGTAAGAGATATTATCATCCTGATCAATGAGAATAATAGCATCATTGGCGGTACTGGTAATGGCGGCATGCAGTTTTTCCCGTTCCTCTAATTCCTGCCTATAATCAATAATCGACTTCTGCATCCGGGCAAAGCCATCGGCAGTCTCTTGAATTTCCTGGAAGATGGAATCCGCCATGATGGTGGGGGCCATGTCATTCTTTTCAATAGCCCTAGCCGCTTCCTGGAGGGCAACCACCGGCCTGGTAATGGCCCTGGCAAAGGCCATGGCCAGCAGAGAGGCAATACCGGAAAGCAGAACCGTATAGACAATATTCAATTTCCGACTATGTTTAATCTCTCCAAGATAATCATCATCGGGAATATATACCCCGATAATCCAAGGCAGTTTTTTATCGGCAAAAGGGGTGAACATGGCCGTATATCGCTTGCCCTTACAGAGAAATGAGGTGAAGAGCGGCTTCAGCAACTGCATATTACCGTCCTTGTCATAATGCCACTTCACCGAGGCAAAGGCCTTGGTAATCACCGGATTATCAAGCTCATCAACACTAGCCAGATGAGTGGCTCCTGAGGGGCCGGTATGAACAATCAAACGCTTGATGTCATGGTAGGCAATGACATCGCCGTTACGATTAAGCATAAACGCCTCGCCGGATTTACCAACCCGCAATTTACCGATAAAGGTAGAAAGCTCAGCGATATCAATATCCACCCCAACCACCCCCTGCAGATGACCCTGGGCATTATAGGAAGGGCCGGCGATGGTAATCCCAGGCCGCTGGGAGGTAAAAAAGATGTAAGGATCCGTCCAAACAATATGATTTTTGCGAATAGCCTTCCGGTACCAGGGACGCTGCCGTGGGTCATAGGTATCACTTGGATCGTTCGCCCTGGCAAGTATTTTGTAATTACTGTCCCGCCAGGTCAGTTTGCAGGTTCTGCCCTTGGGGCCATGTTTGATAACCTTGGTGCGAAAACCATTTTTAATCCTGGAATTATCACGATTGACGTAAAAAAAATCCCCATCAGGCGTCCCAAAATAGATCCCCGCCAAATGAGGATAGGTGGCCAGTTGATCGAAAAAATAATGTTCCAGGGCACCGAACCCCACCGCGCTCTCATGAGTTACCACCCGGGAGCTTAACAGCAATTTAGTAAGATTAGCGGCACTTCTGGCCTTATAGAGATGATTATAAGACTGTTCCATGGTCAGATCAGAGATATTAGCCATAATATCCCGTGAATGGCGCAGAAGGATGTGCTGTGAATTAAAATAGGAGGAGGGTATAATAATAAGGTTAGCTCCCCATACCAGGAGAATTGAGCCAATAATAGTCGCCCAGCGCATGGAAATTTTCATCATAATCCTCCAAGCAGGATACCAGAAATACAATTCAAGTATGAAGGACTCGTAAAAAGTCCATAACAAACTAAAAGATGGCTAAGTAAAAATTTCGACATGCAGATAAGCGGACGAAGTAAAACTTCGAGCCACCACAACGTAGCAGATCAGACTTTTTACAACCGTATCAAGTATAAATACCCACAAATACCCCATTCGGGGTATTTATTAATTACTACATTAAGAGTAGTATATTGAATATGGTAACTATAAACTATCAACAAGCCCAGTGGCAGGTGAAATCAACCTCCGAGGTGTAAGAGTTTAATGAACAATCAACCCGACAACAACCGCCCATATCCACAGCCTCTGCCAATTTCCTTTGCCCGTAAACAAATGGGGAGCGGCCCTGTCAGGCCGGCCTGCTTAACAAAATACGGCTATGGCTATTACCTGTTCTGGGGTAACTCCATGGAGCAGGCCTTCAATAAAATGGTCGAGTTCTGGGAAAAACGGCAACGGGGCAGTAACGAGTCGTTAATTCTTGAGATGCAGGATCTGGATCAATATCTCGTAGAGAGTGGCTTTGTCCCTCCGAACAAAGAAGAAGAATCGCAGCGGTTAGCTGGAATAATAAATCAGTTTAACAACAACCAACCGCCCCGCACTCACTGAATGAAACGCGGGAAAACGCTGCCTTCACCCCTCGGTTTTATACCCCTCCTCCCGCAGATAATTCTCAATATCAAGCGGCGAAAAGCCAATTTTTTCCGCCACCCGATGGGCATGACTGTCTCGTGATATACCGGCAACCATTTTATGGGTAGGTTTATCATCCTTAAAGTCCACATGCAGATACTGCCCCTGACCCTGTTCACAGAATCTATCCACCAACTCGTAACTGTGAGTTACCAGCATAGTATTATTGCCAATGGCGAGAAAACCGTTCATGATATCCACCGACAGAGTTATCTTCTCGTTGGTAGTGGTACCCTCGGCTATTTCATCTAAAATAGCGAGACTGCGGGGAGTTACCGAATAAAAGATATCCCTTGTTACCTTCAATTCAGTACCGAAACGACCTTCATTGTCGGCAAGACTGTCAAAAGAGGGGGCCTGGTAGGTTATGTGATCGGCCATATTAATCATGGCGGCGCTGGCCACTACAGGCGCCCCGATCTGGGCCAGAAGCTGATTCTGAACGATAGTCTTGCAATAAGTGGTTTTACCGCCGCTGTTAGGGCCGGTGATAAAGGTCATCCGGGCCTTGGTGAGGTTCACATCATTGGCCACAAAATCCGGATCATCTTTGGCGCTTATGGGATTACGCAGATTGCGGGCCACAAAGAAATGACTGCTCTCATTGGTAATCTCCGGGATGGTCGTTGGATGAGGCATATTTTCCGCGAAGCGGACAAAGGATAATAACTCGTCAATGGCTCCCACCGCTTCGAGAGCGGAACCGAAACGATTAGACTCCAGAAGCATCTCGCGTACCGGCAAAATAGCAGTTTCATAATCGATAATCGGCTTAATCAGAAGGCCGTAAAGACCGCCGCCCGCCGTCATCATGGTGAAGAGTAGACAGAGAACCAGGGCCTTGGGGGGATTCATAAATGGAATGAGCCAACCGGCCAGAAAGAAGAGAGCGGCAAGCCCCGGCCCCCAGAAACCAATCCCCAGGCGGGTGGGATAAAAACGTAATCCAGGATTAAAAATGGTCTTGTCACTCCTGGCTTTAAGACCGCTCAAGGTACGAAAAACCGGGCCTTCCACCAGCTCTCTGGTAATAGAACGGTTAAAGCTCTTAATAGTCTTGACCATGGAATCCAGATAAACCGTCTCCGGCTGAGGGATCTTCTTGACCAGGGTCATCATCTTCTCGATAGCCCGCATGGCTTTCTTGTAATCGCCATAAGCCGTCATGGGGTGAATGTGGGCATTAAGAAATGTAAATATATCCGCCTCTCCCTCATGGAAACCGACAAGAAAGTCCTTAATCGCCTTCTGCAGATTAACATTGGCTGCCAGCTCACAGAAGGCATCCTGTTTGGCGTACACCAGCTCAATTGACTCCGGAGGGTTAATGAGAGAATGGCAGAGATGAGCGGCCCCGACAAAGGTCTTAGTATAATCTAAGGATTTAAAGAGCTTATGAATCTCAATGGTTTCTAAGGTACGTTTATCTATTACGGTTTCGGGCAGAAGTTCAAGCATTTTTGTGCTGCTGACTTCATCTCCCTCTAACCGTTCATTTATGACTTCATTTCTAAAATTGAGCTCAATTATGAGCTTTTCACTATCAACCTTTTCCATACATCTCCAGACAAAAAAGTAAAATGAGCCTCATTGACAAGGCACCACTTAATAAGCAAAGTATAACATTATATATATTCCATAAGAACACAATAATAGCAAGGAGCATCTACCGCCAACCGCCATTTACAGTAGACTGCCGGAATACGCGGCTCAAATCTACCTCCGCAGTCGGCGGGATAAACCATCGCTGCATAACCGCTTATTTTTAACTTGTACCTAACTAACACTTTGTGATACAAAAATACAATTACCCAACAAGTTCTTTATGACAATCAAACAACACAGCCGACTATCAGAACAAATTAGAATAGTAAACTTTCAACATTATGGTGAAGAATAATGAGCAGCAAAGATGAACCCAAAATTATAATTATTGATGAATCAACGGTAGAGGCCTCCTCCCTCATTGTACTTCTCAGTCCTTTAAGCCGCAATATCAGCACCTTCATGAATTACGAGCAGGGGCATGATGCCATCCGCCACGCCTTAGATAACGACAGCCCCTTCGATTTGGTATTCATAGTCTTTCCCCCTCCTAACGCCGATGAAGAAAAAAACATGCTGGCCATCAAGACCATGGCACTGGCCATGCACAACGGCTCCGCCGAACATACTATTATTCTGGGGGGCGGCAAAATGCCGCCCAAATATGCCAAGAACAGGGACGGGGAGCACCTGCTGTCCAAACCCATTACCCACCAACGCCTCGCCGAGGTACTGCTCCCCCTGGGCTACAATCTGCCGCGGCTGAATTGCTGGGAATACATGCACTGCGGACGGGAGCCCAATGGCCGCCGCATCGGCACCCAGGGGGTATGTCAGGCAGCGCTGGAGCATGCCGCCTCAGACATGCACGGCGGCAAAAATGGCGGCCGGGTATGCTGGGCCGTCAGCGGCACCCTCTGCGGCGGCTGCGTGCAGGGCTCTTTTGCCTGTAAGATAAAAGACTGCATGCAATGCGATTTTTACAATCTTGTACAAAAGGAAGAGGACGAGGTCTTTGAGAGCATTGATTCAATCCTCAACCGTCTGCGTCATAAACGTGAGCAGTTAACAGATTAGCCTCATTCGTAACCATTAAGCTGCACCCCATCTTCGTTCGTTTCGGAGTCTTCGCTTTCCTGAACGATTACAGTTCACAGTTTAGGGCAATTCGATGCCTTAGCTGATTAGATACTCTCATTCAATAATTGCATTTAGCATCCTGGTCAGGTAACATAGGGGCGTAAACAGAGTACAAATTAATGAGCGTAATTCTTGTCGCTTTCCGCATAAACACCGAAAAGCGACAAGAAGCAACAGTTACACTCTTTCCAGTTAATCACTGCCAATATATTATTATTTTTTATTATGATAACCCTGCTTGACTATGGTGCCGGTAACGTCAGAAGTGTCCGTAACGCCATTAAAAAATTAGGTTTTGAGATTAAAGACGCGGCCTCAGCCAAAGATATTAACCAGGCTGAAAAGTTAATTTTCCCCGGCGTGGGCAGTTTTGGCAGCGCCATGACCCGCCTGCGGGAGTTAGGTTACATTGATGCCCTGCGGGACTATCTATTGGCCGACCGCCCCTTTCTCGGCATCTGCTTAGGACTCCATACCCTTTTTGCCGGCAGTGAGGAGTCTCCCGGCATCGAGGGGCTGGGTATCATCCCCGGTGCCGTGAGCCGTTTTGACCTTGGTCTTGCCCCGCTTGCCATCCCCCATATCGGCTGGAACGGTATTCAGCGCCGCAAAGATTCTGTTATTTTTGATAATTACGAGAACGAAAAGCTCTATTTTGTCCACTCCTACCGGGCCATGGAGACAGAGGCCAACCGCGGCTGGATTCTCACCACCACCAATTACGGAGAGGAATTTATCAGCTCCATAAACCGGGGTAATGTCTGCGCCACCCAATTCCATCCCGAAAAGAGCGGGGCCGCCGGCCTCAAGATCCTCCGGAACTTTTTAGCCGCGGATAAAGTGCTTGAGTTGAACAGCAAACCAGCGGCCGCCGACAGCGAGACTAAACTGGCCAAACGGATTATCGCCTGCCTTGATGTCCGCAGTAACGATAACGGTGATCTGATTGTCACCAAAGGCGACCAGTACGATGTCCGGAATGAGGGAGAGGTGAGAAATCTTGGTAAGCCCGTGGAATTAGCCAGCCGTTATTTTAATGAGGGGGCCGATGAAATAACCTTTCTGAATATCACCGGTTTCCGGGATTTCCCCTTGGAAGACCAACCGATGTTAGAGGTTTTAAAACGCACCTCGGAACAGGTCTTCGTGCCGCTGACCATCGGCGGCGGCATCCGCGACTTTACCGATTCCAGGGGCCGCGATTACTCGGCCCTCGATGTGGCTTCAGAGTATTTCCGTTCCGGAGCCGACAAGATATCCATCGGCAGCGATGCCGTTTACACGGCAGAGAAATACCTCCGTCTCGGCCGCCATGATAACCCCATAAGCCGGATTTCAGCCCGTTATGGCAGTCAGGCGGTGGTCATCTCCGTCGATCCGAGACGGATATATGTCAAAGATGAGACGGAGGCGGCGGGTCACCACGTCATAAAAACCACTCTGCCCGGCCCCAATGGCGAGGAGTACTGCTGGTATCAATGCACGGTGAAGGGCGGCCGTGAGGGCCGTGACTTAGATGCCCTGACCCAGGCCCAGATCTGCGAGAAGCTGGGAGCTGGTGAGATATTATTGAATTGTATCGACCGAGACGGCACTAATATGGGATTTGACCTGGAGCTTATCAACCTGATACGTGACAATGTCGGTATCCCGGTTATCGCCTCCAGCGGGGCTGGATGTCCGGCCCATTTTGCTGAGGTCTTTGCCGGCACTAAGGCCGAGGCCGCCCTGGCCGCCGGCATATTCCACCGCCGGGAGGTGCCAATTGGCGAGGTTAAAGATTATCTGACCAACACCGGGGTAGAGATCAGGAAGTAGTTACTGCGGTTCCAGATGAATGACTACATCCACCACCTGGAGCTCGGAATTTATGATATCCCTCTTTACCATCCTTGCGATATCATGACCCTGCCGAACGCTGATATCTCCATCCACCACCATATGCAGATCAACATAGAGCCTGGCCCCCGATAAACGAGCCCGCAGATGATGAATATCACGTACTCCCGGCATCTGTTCAGCTATTTCTTTGATTTGGGCGCAAATCTCATCATCGGCGCTGGTATCAACCAACTCCTTTAACCCCGGCAGCATAATCTTGTGAGCGGCATGCAGAATAAAGAGGGCGACCAGAATTGCTCCCAGCCGATCCAGAAAGGCCATTCCCGGCAGCATGATACTACCGACAATAGAGAGGAGGGCCGGAATAGAACTCATGGCATCACTGCGATGGTGCCAGGCGTTGGCAATAACCGCGCCGCTGCGGCATTTCTCTCCGGCCTGTCTTGTCCAACGGTAGAGTGATTCCTTTACCACCACCGAAAGTGCCGCCACTGCCGCGGTAATCAGAGCAGGCCGGACATGCCGGCCGCTATGTATAGTCAAAAAGGCCTGGCGGATAATTCCCACCGCGGCCAGCACCAGCATTAAGCCTACAAACAGGGTAATAATAGTTTCAATGCGGCGATGGCCGTAGGGATGATCTTCATCCGCCGGTTTAGACCAGAAATAAGAGCCGATAATAATCGCCAGATCAGAGATAGTATCCGACAGACTGTGAATGGCGTCCGCCACCAGGACCTGACTATGCCCTGCTATCCCGGCCCAGAACTTCACCGTCGTCAATAAGATGTTAACTACCAGACCGACAACAGTAACAAAACGAATATAACGGGACGTCTGCTTTTGGGCCTTCAGGGTTTGAGACATGGTAAACTCACCTTCCGCAGCCCTCGGGCTCTTGATACAGCTGATTTTTTTCTATATACATAGCCACGGCTGCCGGAGTAAGAGCGCTGATATCCCGCCCCGCCGCCACCGCCCCCCTGAGCACGGAGGAGGAGACCGCATGAGAATTCATGACAGGCACATATATTCTTCCTGCCACCCCCTCCGCCTGCCAGCTTTTGCCATCATCAGCCGGGCTGAAGGCCGGAAAAAAATCAGCAATATATTTCTCCACCGGTATCAGGCAGCCGGGACGGCTCAAAACCACGAGATGGGCCTCGTCAAGAATTGCGTCATACTCCTTCCAGGTATGAATATCAGCAAAGGCGTCAAGACCGATAATAAAATACAACCGCGGCCCGTTGCCCTGCCGCAAAGCGCGGAGGGTATCAATCGTAAATGAGGGGCCGGGGCGGTCTGCCTCCAAGGCGCAGACCGAGAGGCCGGGCAGCCCGGCAACAGCGAGTTCCAGCATAGTCAGCCGCCTCCCAAAGGAGGTAATGGGACTGCCGTCCTTATGAGGCGGCCGGGCGGCGGGCAGCAGAAGAACCTCATCCAGTGCCAGATTCTTCCTCACCCCCAAGGCGGCGGATAGATGACCATTATGTACCGGATCAAAGGTACCGCCTAAAATACCAATTTTTTGTCCCCGACCCCGGACTATGTCCATTACCCTAATCCAGACAGCTTGGTTTCTGAGCGACCATCACTCCCGAATCTGACCACTGCCGTAGACAATGAACTTCTTCGTGGTTAATTCCTTCAGGCCCATGGGGCCGTAGGCATGCAGTTTAGTGGTACTGATCCCTATCTCTGCCCCGAGACCGTATTGGCCGCCATCGGCGAATCTCGTGGAGGCGTTAATCATCACCGAAGAAGAATCCACCTCCCGGATAAAGCGCTGGGCATTGGCATAGCTCTCGGTAATAATGGTCTCCGTGTGTTGAGAACCGTGGGCGGCAATATGATCCATGGCCTCATCAATATCAGCCACCACCTTCACGGCGAGAATCAACTCCAGGTACTCCCGATCCCAGTCCGTATCATCGGCGGCCTGAGTCTCAGCCCAAAGAGCCATAGTCTCAGGGCAGCCCCGCAGAGTAACTCCGGCCTCGGCAAGACGTCTGCCGATAAAGGGTATAAATTTCGGGGCCGCCTCTCTATGCACCAGCATAGTTTCCAAGGCGTTACAGACTCCCGGCCGCTGGGCCTTACTGTTGAGAATAATCGCCGCGGCCATCTCAAAATCAGCACTATGATCCACAAAGGCGTGACAAACGCCCTTATAATGTTTCAGCACCGGAATTCTGGAATTCTCAGCCACAAAGCGGATAAGCCCCTCGCCGCCGCGGGGAATAATCAAATCTATACAGGCCTCCTGGGTTAACAGGGCGTTAACCGCCTGCCGGTCAGTGATGGGAATCACCTGAATAATGGCGGCCGGAGCCCCCTCAGCGGCCAGGGCGTCCTGTAAAATTTTAGCAAGAGCCAGATTAGAATGAATGGCCTCGGAACCGCCGCGCAGGATAACGGCATTCCCGGCCTTCAGGCAGAGAGCGGCGGCATCAATGGTGACATTGGGCCGCGACTCATAGATCATGGCGATGACCCCCAGGGGAATCCGCATGCGGCCCACCATAATGCCGCTGGGCCGTTTATTCATTTCGCTGATTTCGCCCACCGGATCGATGAGAGCCGCCACCTCACGCAGACCGTCAATCATGGAATCAATGACCCGCTCTGACAAAGTCAGGCGGTCAAGCATGGCGGCGGAAAGCCCCTTTTCCCGGCCGGCGGTCAGATCTTTTTCGTTTTCTTGCTGAATAATCTTAATCTGGCGGCGCAATTCATCGGCCACCCGATTCAGCACCCGGTTCTTAACCTCAGTTGACATGGAGGCCGCCGCCCTGGCGGCCTGCCTGGCCTCTCGGGCCATCCGGCTTATGGTTTCCTCTACAGACATAATCTCCCCCATTCTTTTTTTGGTAACCGTTCAGCCAAGGCAACAAATTGCCCTTAACTGTGAGCTGTAACCGTTCAGCTGCACCCCATTTTCGTCCGTTTCGGAGTCTACGCTTACCTGTCCACCTCACGTACGAGGAGGACAGACTCGGTGGCCAAAACGAACGAACCTGGAGCACATCTGAACGGTTACTTTTTTTCAGTAGTGTCCGGTTAGGGAATTGCATACAATTAAATCCGGGTAATAGGACTGTCTTCTACGCTAAGGAGTGAAAAATTCTTTGATTTTCTAAGCTCGCTACGCAAAAATTGCTAAACTCGTTCGTTCCTCACTCAAACAGACGCAATTTTTGGCTGCGCTTCACTAAGAAAATGCTACAGAATTTGTTCAATACGCTACGAAGACAGTCCTATTACCCTCGTGCAAGATTGTAACCGAATACCGCTGACTTTTTTTGTAAACGATCAATAAACCACAGTAGAAGGCGACACCCTCCGAGGTGTAAGCATTTCAGGGGCACTTACCTTTTTTAACTGCTCAGCGTTATAACAAAACCAGATTATCACGATGGATAATCTCTTCACTATCAACAAAACCTAATATCTCTTTAATCTCCTTGCTCTGCCGCCCCTGAATCTTCTTAATATGACGGGCGGCATAATTCACCAGACCAGCGGCAAGAGGCTCACCGTTACTGTCTAAACAGTGTACCGGATCACCAATTCCAAAATCCCCGCGAATTTCGATAATCCCGGAAGGCAGCAGACTCTTGCCCCCAGCCATGATCGCCTGGCAGGCCCCCTCATCCAGAACCAAAAAGCCCTTGGGCCGCAGGGTATAGGCGATCCAATGCTGACGGCTGTGCATAATTTCATCCTGGGGCAGGAAGAAGGTACCCACAGGCTCCCCGCTAAACAGCCGCCGCATAATCCCGGCCTCCCGGCCACAGCAGATTAACGAGCTGCCACCCCTCGCCGCCACCATACGGGCCGCCATAATCTTGCTGCGCATACCGCCGGTTCCCAAGGCGCTGTGGACATGCCCGGCCATCTCCTCCACCTCTTGATCAACACGCGCCACCGTGTGTACCAGCCGGGCCTCGGGATCAAGAGCGGGATCACCACTATAGAGACCATCCACATCGGTGAGACAGATCATGGCATCAGCCCCGATGAGGTTGGTGGTCATTGCGGCCAGGGTATCATTATCACCAAAGCGCAGCTCCTTAACGGAAACCGTATCATTTTCATTAATGATCGGCAGAAGCTGCCAGTCAAACATGGTAAAGAGGGTGTTGCGGATGTTCAGGTAACGATCACGATTTGCCAGGTCATTATGGGTAAGCAAAACCTGGGCCACCTTTTGCTGCCGGGCCTCAAAAATATCCTCATAAACCCGCATCAGGGCGCTCTGACCAAAGGCGGCCGCCGCCTGTTTTTCTTTCATGTTCAGGGGCCGATTACCAAGCCCCAGAGCCTTACGGCCGGCAGCCACGGCCCCTGAGGAAACCAGAATAATCTCCAGACCGCTCTGGCGCAGAGCCGTTAGATCACGAGCCAATTCCTCCATAACCGGCAGGTTCAACCCCTGGGAGGTAGTGAGGACAGCGCT
>DRPV01000145.1 GCA_011330685.1 Desulfobacterales bacterium | reverse complement strand
TCCGAATCCGCAAAGATAAAGGCATCGGGCACCTCGTTAAAAATCGCCTCAAAGAGCTTGGTCTGCTTCCACAGTCTCTGCTCCATGGTCTTCTGCTCAATCCATAAAGAGATACTGTCCGCGGCCGTCCTGAGCCCTTTGATATTCAGTTCCGAAAAGGTGTTTTTTGAAAAAACCCCCAAGACCCCAGCCACATTATTACCCACAAAAAGCGGCATACCGATAAAGGCCTTCATCCCCTCCCGCCGCCCCCACTCCTGTTCAACACTCAAGGGCGAACCGCTTATATCGTTATTGACATAAAAGCGCTGGGTCTGAAATATCTGGCTGATTATATTATCATCCGTCTTCTTTTGAGGGCTGCGATAATCGTCAAAATACGTGTACATCTCCCCGGCCCTGGCCGTAAGCTCCAGATTTTCACCAGCGCTGTCCAGCATCCAGACCCCGGCAAAGACGGCCCGCGTAGTTTTAACCAGTAAATCACAGCAAAGACGCAGGACGACTGGCAGATCCGCGGCGCTGGTGGTCAGAATACCGTTGATTTCGGCGTTCATGGCCAGCATGGAGATATGTTCATCCTGCTCCGCAGCGTAGCGTTCTATCTTCTCAAAAAGAAGTGTGTTGTGCAGTCCCATGGCCAGCAGATCGGCCATGGTTTCCATAAGCACACGACTGGCGGCCAAATCCTGCTCCCTGACAAAGCCCAGGCTCAAAACTCCGATAATATCTTCACCATAACGCAGGGGCAGAGCGGCAAAGGAGAGAATACCAGCCTCCTTACATTCATTATGAATACAACGTGAATCCTGATGAATATTATCCGAGCAGATAATCTCACCGGCAGCGGCCAGGCCGCACAGACAGCGGCCCAATTGATGGTGTGACAAGGTTATTTCTGAAAATATTTCACTATTACTCTGAATGGCGAGAGGACGCAGAACATCATCCATACCCCGCAGATAAACAATGGCAAGGTCGGCCCGCAATATCCGATTTATCTCCGCCAGAGACGTCTGGGCCAGTTTCAAGCTGTCCAGCTTGCTGCGCAAATGGTCACCAATGGCTTTTAAGGCCTCCATGGCCGCGGTGTCCAGACCCTTGGGGTTTTTAATGGCTTGCTTCGCGTCTTCCTCAGTCATCTTGTTCCCCTTATTGGATTACGGAATCAGAATACCAAATTCAGCGCCCTCACCCGGCTGGTTACGCAGGGTGAGCGTACCCCCGAACTTTTCAATAATTTCCCGGCTGATACTCAGGCCCAGCCCTGTTCCCACCCCCACCGGTTTAGTGCTGAAGAATGGTTCAAAGGCCTTACGGGCCGCAACAGCCGGCAGGCCGCCGCCATTATCTCTAATGATAATTTCGATTTGTTTGTCAATACAGGCGGCCCTGACCTCAATCCGGCCCCTGAGATCCTCCTCATGTTTAGCCCGTTCTTCAATGGCGTAACGAGCGTTGACTATTAAATTTATAATTACCTGCTCCAGCTCATTTGCCACTCCCATAATGGGGGGCAGATCAGGGTCAACCTCAATCAAGAAGTCAATATTATGTTTTTTGAGCTGCACATGACAGAGATTCAGCCCCTGACAGAGAACCTCAGACGGGTAAATTTCAGTCAAATCACGGTGCTGACGCCCAAGACAGCGAATATGATCAATGAGGCCGCTGATCCGCTCTATATTGCCGCGCAGCTTGTCCACGTCGGCCAGCACCTTATCCATCTTCAGGCGCCCTCTATCGGCCAGTATCTCCCAGCCCTGCACCACAATGGACATAATGTTCAAAGGCTGATTAATTTCATGGGCCATGGCGGCCGCCATCTCGCCTAATGCCGCCATCCGGCCGCCGTGGGCCAACATGGTCTGGCGCATATTGGCCTCCTCCTGCATGGCAATGAAACGCTTCATCTCAAGATATTCCAAGGCCCGGCGGGTGTGATAAATAACATCATCAACCGTTACCGGTTTCTGCATATAACCAAAGGCTCCGGCATTAAGAGCGGCAATAGCCGTATCCTTGTCATCGGCACCGGTAACCACGAGGGCAATAAAATCATCACTAAGCCTCCTGGCCTCGGCAATGAGACTGAGACCATCCATTCCAGGCATGGTTATATCGGTAATCAGGAGATCAACAGGACCGGCCTCTATAATTTTCAAAGCCTCCTCCCCGGATGAGGCGGTTGTTGTCCGACGATAACCATTTTCCTCCAAAATCCCCTGCATAAGCAGGTGCTGACTCGCCTCATCGTCAACCACAAGAATCTGACAGTCAGAACCTTCCGACTCCTTGGGAGCGGGACATTTTAAGCATTCCTTCTTCACATAACCACCAGATATAAAATAATGAATAACCGCGATTACAACGTGATTTTCTTATCCATTTTAGAGATATTTCCCCACATCCTTGAAGTTTAACACCAGACACGGCTGCCCGGCGCCAAGCACCGCGGAACCCTGAAATATGGTATTATTCTTTAGAAAATCATGTTCAAAACCGTTTACCACCACCTTCACCTTATGCTTGATACCATGCACCCCGAAACACATCCGCCTCTTCTGCTCATCCTCCACCACCAGCACCTGATGAAAATTATTCCGACAGTCCGGGCCGCAAGAGCTGGTCAGGAGAGAGGCCATATCCACCATGGGGATCAGGGTATCACGATAGTTAACAAAACTATCCCTTTTAAAACCGTGGTCATCCACCATATCCCTTTTTAAGATCTCCACGAGGCAGTGATAATCAATCCCAAACACCTGATCGGCTACCTGCACCAAGAGAACATCACGGGTGGTATTACCGGCGTTTAAGGGGACAATAAGCTGGATACGGGTGCCATGGCCCAAGGTGGAATCAAGCTTGATGGTACCGCCGCGCGGCTCAATGGCGTTTTTCACCACGTCCATCCCCACCCCGCGACCGGAGACGGTGGAGACCTCCTCGTTGGTCGAGAAGCCGGCCTCAAAGATCAGGGCCTGGCATTCTTCATCGGTCAAATTATCAGCGGCCGAGATGATTCCCTTCTCCTCAGCCTTGCGGCGGATAATCTCCGGATCAAGGCCATGGCCGTCATCCTCAATGGTCATAGTCAGACGCTCATCATCACGTTCCGCGGCAATAACCAGTTTTCCCACCCCAGGCTTACCCGCCGCCTGCCTCTCCTCCGGAGATTCAATACCATGATCACAGGAGTTACGGACGATATGCACCAAGGGGTCTTTCAGGGCCTTCACCAAACCTCTGGGGATTTCAATCTGCTCACCGCTGATGCTAAGTTTAATGTCCTTGCCCAGATCATGGGCCAAACGCTGAACAATGGAAGGCATCTGCCCCAGAACATCTTTAAGCTGCTTGTTGTTTAAGGCGGACACCCGGCGTTCAAGCATATTTACCGACTGATCAAGTTCAGCGTATGAATCCTTCAAATGACGTTTGTAAAGGGGCGGCAAATACTGATTTAAGTCCTGAAAGATATTTTCCAGATTATTACGATTAGCCACCAGATTACCCGAGCTGACGGCAAGTTCCTGTAAATCCGACCCCTTAACCCGCAAAAATTCCTCCTTGGGAGCGCTGCCACCGGAATCAGCGGCAGCGGCCTGCCCCTTGCTGTCTTTTTTAGCCTCCGCCTCCGCGGATTGAGACATGGTAACTGCGGCCTCCTTACCTACCCCTTCTGTCCATAGATGCCTGAAGGCCTCATCAACCACCTCATCCGAGTCCTCGCAGACATCTGAAATAACCTGCCAGCCCAACATCTCCCTGCCATGAGTCAAATTTTCCCGCAGGAAACTCTCGCCGCGCGCCAGCTCCGCGAAATCGATATTACCAAAGGCGGCTTTACCATGCATGGCGACTTCTTCCAGAGCCATAAGCTGCAATTTAACCTCCGCGGTTATATCTTTCCCCTTCAGCACAACCTTTTCAATAGCCTTATAGTCTACCGGCAGCAAAACGCGCTTCTGCTGCCGAATAATCTTGTTTATCAAAAATTTTATGGCGTCAATGGCCGGGGTAAAGGCATCCGGCGGAAATTTTTGGCCGCCGTCATCCCCCAAAAGCCCTTTCAACTGGCCCACCAGGGCGTCAAGCTGCATATAACCAGCCTTGGCAAAGGCCAGGGCATGGAGAGTGGTCAAGAAGTCCTCATACTCGGCAGCGGCTAAAATCTCCGGGGTATCAGCCCTCGTTACCGCCGTCTCCAGAAGATCCAGACCCTCAACCACCTTTTTACCCTCCCGGCTGTTAAGCCCGGAGCCAATCTCCTGCTTGTCACGAACAAAGTCCTCAAAACGATGCACAAAACGGGACAACTTCTCAAGCTGCAAAAAGCCGCTCGTCCCCTTTAAGGTATGCAGACAGCGAAAGACCCCGTTCACCCCGGCCGACTCACAGCCGTCATCGCTGATCTGCTCCCTGGCCTCGTCAATATAGGTCAGGGCCTCCTGGATAAAATCCTCAACTATTTCTTTACTTATAAAAGAGCTCATTCTGCCCCCCTCAACTCTTCTAGTTTACCAATCCAATATAGATAACGGCCGACAAGAGTCTCAATAGCGTCCTCCAGGGCCGCCAGATCAACTGGTTTATAAAATATATAAGAGGCCCCGAGGCGCATGCTTCTGGTAACCATCTCAATGGTTTTATGAGCGGTTATGACGATAAAAAAGGTAGTGGGCCGCCGGGCCCGCATGCGCTTCATCATCTCGAAACCGTCGATATTGGGCATACTGATATCCGTCAGCACCAAATTATAACTTTTGTTCTTAAAGGCCTGCAGAGCGAGATAGGGGTCAGAGAAAAAATCAATGCTATGACCGGTGATAACCCCCAGATTCTCCGCCATCCCCTGGGCAATATCCACCTCATCGTCCACCACCATTATCTTAAAATCCTTTTTCTGCATGATTTTTACCCCCGTTATTTGGCAAGGACGAAAAACAGTTACGGAGCGTTTTTTTATCCTTCATCCTTTAAATTAGTTTTTCCGTGTTTAAGGCCAGAATCAACTTCCCGTCTCCCATTATGCTGACCCCGCTCACCGCGTCCATTGCCGCCAATGATGAAGGCATAGGCTTGATAGCCAGTTCCATAATCCTGGCAAAACGATCCACGATAATTCCGACCCGGCGGCCCCTGGCCTCGATGATCACCAGAGATATTTCGCCAGTGGCGGGAATTTTATTATTCAAACCTGCGCCGCCTAACAGATTGGCTAAAAACTCAAGCGCTATAACCTGGCCGCGGTAACTGAACATCAGGTCATCTCTACTGCCATGCAGCATCTCCGGCTTGATTTTCATGGCCTCGATTACATGCTCAAAGGGAATGGCGTAGGCGGTGCCGCCGGTCTCCACGAGCAGCATGGTGGATATGCCTAAGCTCATGGGCAGAGAGAGGACAATTTCGGTACCCTCACCCTCCTCCGACAAAACAGTAACACTGCCCTTTAAAGAGGTAACGGTATTATGCACCACATCCATCCCCACCCCGCGGCCGGAAAGATCAGTTGCGCTCTCCTTGGAAGAAAGGCCCGGCATAAAAATAAGCTCCGCCAGGCTGATCTTTTCTTCAGGTACCACGGTCATCCCGCGGCCGACGGCCTTCTCGTAGAGGAGGTGACGATCAATCCCCCGGCCATCATCGCTGATCTTAATCACCAGACTGCTGCCCTCATGATTAGCGGACAACAGAAGAGTACCCTGTTCAGGCTTACCGGCCGCCAGCCGCTCCGCCCGTGACTCAATACCGTGATCGCAGGAGTTCCTGACCAAATGAATGAGCGGCTCCGCCAGACGATCTGCCACTTTTTTGTCGATCTCGGTGCTCTCCCCCTGAATAATCAACTGGATTTCCTTATGTTGTTTTCTCGATATATCCCGCACCACCCGGCTGAATTTCTGGAATATGCCGCCCACGGGAATCATCCGCATAGCCATAATACCGTGGTGCATATCGTTTACCAGCCGGGAAAAGCCATGCAGCTCATCCCGCAGTAAACGAACACAATCCGCCGCCGGGCGGCGGTTCTCAAATAATTCATCAAGAATATACTCAAAGGTATTACGGGAAATAAGCAGCTCACCGATCATATTGGCAAAGTTCTCAATCTTCGCCTCATTTACCCGCATAGTGTCTATTTCCCGGCCGCCAAAGGCGGCTGGTTTCAGTTGGTTAGCCACGGCCATTAATTCCTGCCTTTTCAAGGCGTCTTTGACCTTACGCGGCTTAACCTTACCCCGCTCCACCAGAATTTCGCCCACCGGTTTCTGACTGTTTAGGGCCTTTTCCACATCGTCCTTGCTGACTTTACCCTGAGCCACCAGGATCTCGCCCACCGGCCTCTGACTCCTGACGGCCTCATCAACATCCTCCTTACTGACCTCACCATCCTCCACCAGTATTTCGCCAAGCGGCTTACTCCTGCCCGCCAGACCGTCAATAAAACCACATATCTCCTTAACTGCCGCCGTCAGAGCCTCATCTTCACCATCCAAGGCCGTCAGTCCCTTTTCGACAAGAAGGGTAAAGGTGGCAATATCAACAAATGAAGCGGCTGTTTTAAGCCCCTTCAAGGCCCGTTTAACTATGAGCCGCCCCTTATCGTCTAAGGGCGGCACCGCATGAGAGATGAGAATCCGGCGTTGCTGCGCAATCTGATCCAGAAAGACCTCCCGCATATCATCGGGCAGGGCCTGAAGAAGATCACCGGAGCTGTCCTCGGCTGCCGGAGCGGGACTGCTGTCGGCACAAAACTCACGCAATTCCGCGCTCAACGGCGGTAATGATTCCACCATTTCGCCCCTGCCAAGGCGGTCAATTATCTCCCGCAGGGCGTCAACCCCGCGGATAAGCAAATCACAAACCTCCGGGCCGCGGCTAATCTTACCGTCCCGCAGACGACTAAGCAGACTCTCAAAAAGATGGGCGTAGGCGGCGGTTTTCTCCAACTGCAGATAGGCGGCATCACCCTTAATGGTGTGAATATTACGGAAAATATCGTTTAATATTTTACTGTCGTCCTCTTTCTCGTAGGCCTCCACGTCAGTGGCAAGATTATCTAAACGCTCCACGGCATCAAGCATAAACTCCTCAATATCCTCCGCCTCTATAACGGGAATAATGGGGGCACCAGCCCCTTCATCATCAACGGGCCCCTCAACCGCCTCCGTGGACGGGGGAGCAAGCAGTGACTTTTTACGGGCCTGCGGGGCGCTTTCAGGCTCATCCCCAGCGGCTGGTTTTAAGAAACTCCGGAGTTGGGCGCTGAGGGTAGAACCATCCGGCATATCTTTTTCCGACTCAAAGGCGTCCAGCATGGAGATAAGATGATCGTTGGCGGCCAGAACGGTATCAACAATCTCCGCTTCCAAGCTGAGCTCATGGTTACGCAGGGCATCCAGCACCTCTTCCAGGCCATGGGCAAACTTTACCAGCGGCTCGACCTCAATGGTACCGGCACTCCCCTTAAAGGTATGAATTCCCCGGAAGACGGCGTTGATTATCTCCTCATTATCCGGCTCAGCCTCAGCCTTTAAAACATCATCGGCCACGCCGTCGAGGAGTTCGCGGGCCTCTTGCAGAAAATCTGATTTTAATTGTTGATCATTCATGTTGATTTTTAATTTCGGATTTCAGAGTGCCCAAAAATCAGCCGAGAAGCATCTTGATATGCAGAACCAGGGCGTTTGGTTTGACCGGTTTTACAATATAAAGATTGGCTCCAGCGCTGATGGCCTTTTCCTTGTTGACAGCTTCGGCCTGAGTAGAGATAATCACAATTGGCGTCTCATTATCATTTTGGCGGTATTTTTCGGTAAAGACAATCCCATCCATATTAGGCATATTTATATCAGAGAGAATAAGATCGTATCTAACCGCCGTGGCCTTCTCTAAGGCCTCGACACCGTCGGAGGCCTTATCTGCCTGTAAACCGGCCGCCTTCAGAAGATTAGTATGAAAATTCCGCACGAATCTTGAATCATCCACCACAAGCACCTTTTTAATATTTTTAACATTTTCTATATGTTCCATAAGCGCCCCTTATCCTTCACTTATAATAAACCATGTGATTTGCCGTTTTCTTGAGCTTAAAAGCCGGATTTATCCGGGTGGGTGATTCAGCCGACCCCAAAAATATATAGCCCCCCTCATGAAGGGCCATATAATAGTGATCCACCACCCGCCTTCTGGAGACATCATCAAAATAAATCAGGACATTACGGCAAAATATAAAATCAAAGCCTCGATACTTACGCAGAACGGCCCGGTCATTTAAATTCAGATAATCAAAGCGTACCATATCCTTAATCTTCTGGTTAACATGATAGAAACCAGACGACCGGGTAAAATATTGCGCCAGATATTCCTTTGGCACATCCTTGACGCTGCGACTCATATATATCCCCTTCCGGGCCTTATCAAGAATTACCTCGTCAATATCGGTGGCGACAATCTCCACCTCCCAGCGCTTGATATCGTCAATCATCTCCTGGAGGATAATTCCCAGGGTATATGGTTCCTCGCCGCTGGAACAGCCCGATGACCAGATGCGCAGACAACGGTCGCCGCGGGCCGCTTTTTGAGTGACCACAGTATCCAGACTATCCTCCGCGAATGCCTGTAACTGATTAAAATCACGAAAAAAATAAGTTTCATTAATGGTAAGACTGTTAAGAAGTTCCTGCATCTCCCGACCATCACGGTCAGTAAATTTCAGGTGACGGATATAGTCCATTACCGTCTCCGATCCCACCTCTGCCATGCGTTTTTCCAGACGTTTGGCAATATAGTAAATCTTTTTTTGTTCGAAACGGATGCCCGCCTTACGATAAATAAGGTCAGTAAGCCGTTCAAACTCGTCTATTTCTAATTCAAATGGCATTAGCTATTTCCTTTTTCATTTCTTCGCAGAGTTCCCGTAAATCATTATCCTCCGTGTTGGCCGCCAATTCCTCAATCTTTGCCAAATCTTCATCTGTACCGCTGCGGGCCAGGAGACGCACTGCCGGCAATAACATCTCCGGATTATTTTCATCCAAGAGGGCCTGGGCTATCACTTGATATTCCGGACTGGAAACAGAACGTGTTTCCCGGTGTACGATACATTTAACCGCATCGTAACGAATATAGGCGGCAACTTCCGGGGTAATAATTATTTGCCGCGTCTTATCCAGTATCTCATCATAGTTAAATATGTCACCCATCCGTTTACAGGCGGTATCAATTATATTCACCACCTCGGCGCCGTACAGTTCGATATCTTCAATGGCTCCCAGCATCTTGATTATATGCTCTATTGACCCAACTTTGGCGGTAAGATCAGTCAGAGGGGCAAGATAAAATGAATCTACCCCCATCACATCGCCGTCCGGCATCATAATATCCAGCACATCCTGGATGTTTTCCGCCTTACCCACCATGCTCAAGGTTTCAAGAATCGCGGCCTTAAGCATAGGTTCATCGGTCTCGGACAGAATGGAGATCATATCGTCAACCGCCTCATCATCGTTTAAGCGGCCCAGGTATTCCACCGCCGTAATCTGGACATTGGGCGATTCATCATAGAGTCCGGCCCGGATAACAAGCAGGGTTTCCGGAGTGCCAATCTCAAACAGGGCATCCAAAACCAGCTTTCTGACCTCACGATCCTGATAATCCAGCTTGGAGGTGAGATATGCCACCGCCTCCTCACCGCCGGCTCCGAATACAGTCACCGCCGCGTTGCGCAAAAAGGCATCGGCAGAGGTGAAAAAATCAAACAACTGCTCATAGACCTGCCGGCAGTCAAGATGGCAAAGAGCAAAAACAACGGCGTTCTTCACAGCCTCAGAACCTTCACAGGCCAATTGATAGATTAGTGGAATAGCCGCATCCGGCATACCAAGTTCGGCTATATCTTCAACGGCATACAGACGGTCGGCCTCATCCGTGCTCTGTAACGCCTTTATTAAATCTTCCATGTCTTTCCCCGGTTTTTTATTTCGGAATTGCATTCCGCCGGCCGCATACCAAAATTAGGATTTCAAAATCCCTAATTTTTCTAAATGCGCCTTCAGTTCATCCACCTCAAGAGGTTTATTCAAAAAGGCCTCGGCCTGACCATCTTTAAATGAAGCCATCACTGAGTCATAATCTTCAACACAGGTGAGCATTATTACCTTAAGCATATTTAGACCGCCAATGCCCCTCTCCGCCTCAATCTTCCTGATCTCTCGAAGCGCCTCCTGACCGTCCATAACCGGCATCATTATATCCATAATAGCGGCGTCAAAGGGCTTACCCATGTTCAGGGCCTCTTTAAAGGCCGTTACTGCCTCCCGGCCATTGGCCGCCATCCGGCATTCCCCGTAAGGAGACATGACATTAACCAGAACCATGGCAGATACATAGTCATCTTCAACTAATAAAAATTTCATTCGCCACCCATGATTTAAAGAATAAAGGTAACTATTCAGTAGGGGTAATAAATCCCCCTAAACCCGTAGCTTAATAAAAAAACTTTTCCCCGTTTAAGACCAGCACCAGTTTGCCATTACCCATCACGCATACCCCGTTGGCAAATTTGTTGTCGGCCAGAGCGGCTGGCAGGGGCTTGACGGCTGTTTCCATATTGCCCACAAAGCGGTCAACCACTATGCCCAGCAGACTTTGACCGCAACTTATTATGACCACCGATATCTCGCGGTTGAATTCAAAAGGCGAAAGGCGGACTGCGGATTTTTTCGTTATTCCATTTCCATTCTTCGGCATTTCGGCACCCGAGGTCAACAGCGCTTTCATAAATTTAAGCCCGATCACCTGCCCCCGATAATGAATAAAATAATTATCCTTAACTTTTTTTACGGCCGTAGAATTGAGCTTGATAACCTCCCGTACCTGCTCAAAGGGCAAGGCATACTCGGCTCCATCGACCTCCACCAGCAGAATGAGGTTTACCCCCATCGACATGGGAATGGTCATAATAAGGGTAGTTCCCTCCCCCGGCGGTGAAGAAAGCGTGACTTTGCCCCGCAGGGCGTTAACACAGTTCATGACCACATCCATCCCCACCCCCCGGCCGGAGAGGTCGGTGGCTTTATCATTGGTGGACAGACCGGCCAGAAAAACCAGATTCATAACGGCCTCATCGTCATCCTTATTCACCTCCATCCCCATGGCCTCGGCCTTGGTCAGCAACTTTTGACGGTCAACACCCTTGCCATCATCAATTACTTCAATTTTCAGGTCAGTTCCCTGATGAGCGGCCCGCAAGACCAGGCGGCCCTCTTCCGGTTTACCAGCCGCTCTTCGTTCATGGATAGTTTCAAGGCCGTGATCACAGGAATTTCTGATTAGATGAATAAGCGGATCGGAGAGCATATCACCCACCCTTTTATCCACCTCCGTATCTTCGCCCTCCAGAACAAATGCAATTTTTTTCCCCTGTTTCTTGGCTATATCACGCACTATCCGGCCAAATTTCTGAAAAATCCCCTTCACCGGCACCATGCTCATGGCCATTACACTATTATGGACATCATTCACCAGCCGGGTCAAAAAATGGAGGTTATCGTTCAATAGTTTTAAGGCAGCATCCACTTTAACCTGACCAGCGTCTGTCTGTTGCAAGATGTACTCATAAGCATTGCGGGCCACCAGTAACTCTCCGGACAGATTGGCCATAGTCATAATCTTGTCCTCCCTGACCCTGATGGTGGCAGTCTCCCTGGGTGGCGGCGCCTGCCCGGACTTCTGTTGTTCAAGGGCCTCATTAACATCATCCTCACTCACCGCCCCCCGGCCCACCAGGATCTCACCCAGCTTCATTCCCGGCTGCCGGACTACTGGATTATCCGACACGGACAGCCGGGCAATACGCCGCAGCAACTCTTCATTCAACTCCAGGGCCTGCCCCTGCTCACAGCGGTCAAAAAGCGCCCCAATAAAATCCAGGGTAGCAAAGATTGCGTCCACAACCTCGGCACTAAAGACAAGGAGCTTGTTTCTTACCTGATCAAGAAGATTTTCCGCCTGATGAGCGTGTTCAGAGATGCAGTCCAGCTTGAAAAAACCGGCACTGCCCTTAATGGTATGCAGGGTGCGAAAGAGGGCGTTTATCTCATCTAAATTATCGGGAGATTTCTCAAGCCGCAGCAGACACTCCGAGGCGTTTTCCAGCATCTCCCGCGATTCCTGTATAAAATCGCCGAGATAATCATCAAGGTTGTCAGTCATGTATTATTTGATTTCTTACCGGTTTTCTGCTGACGGCATAATTAAAGCAGCCACTGATCAGCAATCTATAATTAGAGTGTTAACTGCCGGATCCACAACGACAAAATCAGGCAACCGCCTTGATTATCTCCCCGGCAATATCCCAACTTGGGGCAACCACATTGGCTCCACCCCGTAAAATTGCCTCATTGGGCATACCAAAGACAATGGCAGTTTCCTCACTCTCGGCAATGGTCTGGCCGCCCGCCTCGGTAATTTTCACCATCATATCAGCCCCGTCATCACCCATACCGGTCATCAGCACTCCCACCGTTCCGTCACCATAGGCGGCAAGCACAGATTCCATCATCACATTTACCGAGGGCATAAATTGATGCTCCGGACGAGCCGGAGTCCGAATTACTATGTCACCACTGGATTTCCTGAACAGGGTCAGATGACGGCCGGCCCTGGCAAGATAAATGGTACCCGGCTCAATATGCATACCGGCCGCCGCTTCCACACAGGTCATGGGTGAAGCCGCGTCAATACGTTGGGCAAAAGAGGAGGTAAAACCCACCGGCATATGCTGCACGAGGAAGACAGGGACAGGAAGATCGGCCGGTATAAGCGGCAAGACATCAAAGATGGTCTTGGGGCCGCCGGTGGAGATACCAATGGTCACCGCCATGCCGTCGGCAGTGGCCCGAACCCGGCGGCGGGGTGCTACGGACTTACGCGGTGTTCTAACCGCGGAAGCGCCTTTCCGCCGCCCGCTTCGCCTCATCTTGCTTACCGATTTAGAATCGGCGGCGGCCTTGATCTTGGCTATGATTTCCCTGGCCGATTCCTCCATATTGACGGAAACAGTGCCGCCCGGTTTAGCTATATAGTCAAAGGCACCGAGGGCCAGAGATTCAAAGGTGGCCTCAGCCCCCTCCTGAGTAAGGGAAGAGACCATAAGCACCGGAGCTATTTCCTCATCAACGATATGCTGCATGGCGCTGATGCCGTCGAGAAGCGGCATATTAATATCCATGGTCACCACATCCGGCCGCAGCTCTCTCGCCTTTAAAACCGCGTCTTCACCATCCCTGGCCGTACCAATAACCTTGAGCCGGCGATCCGACTCAATAATTTTTTTCAGACTCCGGCGCATCAGGGCGGAGTCATCACATATCAGGACATTTATCATAATTATATCAGTGGATTACAGTTACCATAAAAAAACTTGAGAAGAAAAAAGTCATTCCGCGATTTTCATCTTCTTCCTGCCAACCGGCTTTTTAACTTTGCCGGCCGCCTTCTCCACCGCCTTGGGCGGCGTCTTCTTACCGTCCATCTCATTAAAGGTCTCCAGCTCGTCAGCGCCTAAAATCTGCTGCACATTAATCAGCATCACCATCCGGCGGCCGCCGTCCAGTTTACATACCCCCTCCATGAAACGGGCGGCATCGGAACCGGCGACAATGGGCGGGGTATCGTCAATATCACTCTTGGGAATGCGCAGTACCTCATTAACCCGGTCAACCCGGAGGCCGGTCTTCTTGCCGGCAATATCAACAATAACAATCCGGGTACGGTCATCTTTTTCCCTTTCCTCGCGGCCAAAAAGCTTTCTTATATTCATCACCGGGATGACATTGCCACGCAGATTGGTTACCCCGTCAATAAACTCCGGGGCCTTGGGAACCGAGGTGATCTCCTCTAAACGGTTGATCTCCTGCACCTGCATGATCTTGACCCCGTATTCCTCCTCACCGATAAAGAAGGTTACCAGCTGTTCCTCAACCAGTGATTGTTCAGCCAGAGTTTGGGACTGATCCGGATTGTCCTGCTCTTTATTCTGCTTAATCTCATCCAGCATCACGGACTCCTTTTCACCAATCAGGTTTTTTTCATCCATTATCATAATCAAACGTCTACCCTCATCAATCTTGGCCACCCCCGCCACCTCCCGGTGCCCAGAGGAAATGTTCCAGGGCGGAGCATCAATCAAGGCCTTTGGCAACCGCAGAACCTCTTTTACCGAATCCACCAAAAAGCCCATAAACAAAGTACCGTTCTCCACCACCATGATCCGTTGGTTATTTTTGATAATAGCGCTTATATCCACCTTTAGACGTTCCAGACTATCTATTATATCCTTACCCTGGGGGATAAGCTCGTCCTTGAAGCGGCTCAGAGACGTCTCCTGGTCTGTCGCAGCCAAGTCAAGAAGTTCATGGCCCAGCTCATGGAAAACGGTATGCCGGGGTCTTAGCTCTCGAAAAAGCTCATTCTCAACCAGAGCAGGATTAGCCACCAGCCAGCGGCCAAAGGCGCAGTGGGCAGGCTCCAGAGCCCCGGTGAATTGTTCACCGCCTTCAATGGCTTGTTCAAGATCGACAAGCCATTGCCTGTGCTCCTTGACAATCATTTCCAACTCAATAATATTACCGGCAATCAATTCATCAATTCCGAGCAGTAAACGCAGATCAATGATGGGAATAAGCTGTTCACGAACCGTGATTACCCCTTTAATGTAGGCCGGAACATTGGGCACCTCGGTAATTTCAGACACCCGCAGTATCTCTCGAACACTGTCAATATTAAAGGCGTACTCCTCATCGGAGATATGAAAAGAGACCAGCTGTTCATCGTCTTCCACCTCTTCCTTGACTGTTTCAGATGCCGGCCCGGCACCGGCCCGGCCGCCGGCATCCTGGGCGGCGGCCGGGCCCTCATCCTCTATTTTCAAGACCTCCGCCAGCTTAAGGATCAACACCAGGCGCTTGTCGTCATCTTTCTTTACCACCCCGGATAAAAACCCCCGATCAATCCCCTTGCATACAGCCGGGGGCGGTGCAACCTGCTCGTCATTAATATGCATAACCTCACGCAGACCATCAACGATGAGACCGGTGGCATTACCGCCCGTCTCCACCACCAGCAGGCGGCTGTCTTCCGTCACCTCCCGTTTCTTCAAACCAAAGCGATTACGACTATCCAGGGCCGGCAGCACCTTACCACGCAGATTGCAGATTCCCGCCACATATTCAGGACTCTTAGGCACCGCGGTCAAGTCCGGCATACGGACAATCTCCTTTACCTGATGAATATCCACCCCGAATTCCTCCTCACCGAGGGCGAAAACAACAAGCTGGCCCTCGGTGGAGTTTTGGGTGACTTCCGGGGTACTTTCTATATGTTCAGACATAATTAAACCTCCATTTAGGATCCCGAAATATACCTTCCGAAATCCCAAAAATCACATATTCTGCATCTCATCCGCCTGACTGGCGATATCCTCAATGGCCTCGGCGATATTTTCCATACCCTTGGTGGTTTGCTCGGAAGAGGCTGAGGCCTCTTCGCAGGCGTTGGCCGCGTCCTCTACACCCGCAGCAATAACCTCGACCTCCTTGCCGACTTCTGTCAGAGAAGTCATGGCCTCGGCGGTCTTGGTCACGATTTTTTCAACCCCTTCAAGAACCACACGGGATTCCTTATCAATTCTTGTCAGACCAGCCGCCGATATTTTAGCCTTCTCCGCTTCCTCGGCGGCACTCTTGCCAACCCCCTCTATATCGGCGCTGACCATAATTATCTGGTTCTGCATCTGGCGCACCATATCTTTGATCTTACTGGCATTTTCTGATGAATCATCCGCCAGGGTGCGAATATCACCGGCTACTACCGAAAATCCCCGGCCAAACTCACCAGCCCTGGCCGCCTCAATGGAGCCATTTACGGCCAGCATATTGGTCTGCAGAGTGACGTTGACAATCTGATCAACAATCTTTTCAATAGCGTTGGTCTTATCCTGCAGCATGCCAATACTTTTAGCCGACTGCTGTGATTCCTCTGCCGCCTTGGTGATATTGGCAATCGTATTATTGACGTTCTGGTTATTCTCCACCACTATCTCCAAAAGCTCGTTGATCCTGGTCTCGGCGTTCCGGGCCAGAGTATCAATTTCGGCCCCGATTTCCTCAACCTGTGTCCCTTGAGTCTTACAGCCGGCGGCCGACTTTTTCTGCTGTTCAGCGGCGGCGGCAATCTGCTCGATTGCGGTCATAATCTGGCGGGCCGATGCCAGTGATTCCTCCACATTGGCCGATAACTCCTCGGCGGCGGCCGCCATTTCCTCAGCCGATTTTTGAGTATCAACAGAATTTTTCAAGCTGTCGGCCAGTTCGGTGAGGTCATCAGAGGCCGCCTGCATCTCGACATAAGATTTATTCTGCTCATCCAAACCCTTGACCGTCTCTTCAATAGCGCTGGAGGCCTCAGCCGAGGCCGCGGCAATATCTTCGGCCGCCTGGTAAAAGACATCAGACCCTTCAACGGCCTTGGTTGACAATACGGCCACTCTTTTAGAGGCCTCCACCAGCTCGTCAATACCATTATCAATTTTCCCCAGAGCCTCGTTTATAAGCTCGCTTTTCTCCGCCTCCTCCCGACTGGCCTTACTGGCCGATTCAACATTAATTACCACCATTTTAACCTGCTCCTGAATCTCATCCACCACGGTGCGGATATCACGGGCGCAGTTCTCGGAAATCTCAGCCAGGTTTCTGACCTCATCTGCCACCACGGCAAAACCACGGCCATGCTCTCCGGCTCTGGCCGCCTCAATGGCAGCATTCAAAGCCAAAAGGTTGGTCTGGTCGGCAATCCGTACCACGGCCCCGACAATTTCACCAATCTCGTTGGAGTATTGTTCTAATTGATGAATCAGAACCGCTGAATCATCATTTTTCTGCACCGCCTCCTTGATACCAAGAATTATCTGACGAATATCCTTGCCGGTAGTACGGGCCAGAAGCTGTAATTCCGTACATTTGTCATCGGAATAGGTTGCGTGTTTATTGACTTCCTGCGAATTTTCCTTAATAATCGCAATGGAACTGCGTGATTTATCGGCCGCTTCGGCATTGCCATCGGCCTTCTGACCAATCTCTGCCATATTATTGGTAAGCTGTTCCGAGGCAGCGGTGGCCTCCTCAAGAGAGGCGGCCATCTGTTCCACGGCCACGGCAATCCGTTCGGCAATAGCCTGCTGCCGGGCCAGGGTACGGGCCTGGGTCTTGGCCTGAGCCTGTTTTTTAGCCAGTTCCCGTTTTTGAGCCAGAACTTTATTATCCCCCTCTTTGCTGGTAATACCAGTTGTCAGTGAATCAGGTTTAGCTAATTTCTTCGCCATCTCTACATCCTCCTCGGTTAGAATTCGGTTTACTGAGTTGTAAGCCCTTGCATAAAAGTACTGCTCAGAGTTCAGAAATTGTGATGTCCTTGCCCTCACCGGTATCCAGATCCATGGCGCTCACCGTCAGCACCCCGTTCAGATCAATGGCAAAGGTCACGTCTATATTTGGTTCCCCCTTTTTGCGGCCATGATTTACCGTTAGATGAAAACGCCCCAGCGACACAAAATCATGCCTCCCCTCCGGAAGACCACGATCCTGCATGACATGGATGATTACCTCGGGCTGGTCATCAACCACCGTGGTAAACAGGCGGCTGACCTCAACGGGGTAGGATGAGGCGGCCGGAATTATATTAATAAAATCACCCTTATCATCCTCAATCC
>DRPV01000144.1 GCA_011330685.1 Desulfobacterales bacterium | reverse complement strand
GATAAAATTAATATAAAGGTCAGCGGGCCTGTGGGCCAGCGCCTCGGAGCCATGGGAATGCAGGGCACCGAGATTGTAGTCAACGGCAGCGCCTCGGATGATGTGGGCTGGCTGAATTGCGGAGCCATCATAACCGTACTGGGAGATGTTACCAACGGGGCTCACAACGCCGGGGCTCAGGGTATCCTCTATGTCCAGGGCGGCGGCGGGGCGAGATGCGACACCATGACCAAGAATAATCCGCGCTACGCCCCTCTGCAGTCCTGGTATTTTCGGGATGTGGGTGATTCCTTCGCGGAGTTCAAGGCCGGCGGAATCACGGTGGTCTGCGGGGTGGAACCACGTAATCCGGATAATATATTAGGTTATCGGCCCTGCGTAGGCATGGTGGGCGGGGTTATTTATTTCCGCGGCCCCATAACCGGCTACAGCCGCAATGATGTCCAGCTTCTCCCTTTAGATGATGAAGACTGGCAATGGCTCAAAGATAATATCAGGCCCTATCTCAAGGCCGTCAAAAAAACTAAATATCTCACAACATTAACCAGCAACCAGGCAGAATGGCAAAAGCTGGTACCATTCACCCCGGCTGAGAAGGCGGCCCGCGGCCATGGTCAGATGGCCATGGGTAAGTTTCGCCGCCAAATCTGGGAAAAAGAGGTGGGCAAAAATGGTATTTTTGGCGACATTATCGACCATTCCGCCTTTTCCACCCTGCCATACATCACCACGGGCAAAAACCGGCGCCAGGAACCACGATGGCGGAATGCCATGAGTACCGCACCATGCTCCGGGGCCTGCCCGGCCAATATTCCATCTGAACAGCGTTTCGCCCTCCTACGACAGGGTAATGAGCCTGATGCCGTTAACCTGCTGCTCCAATATACGCCCTTCCCGGCCACGGTCTGCGGCTCGGTATGTCCGAATATGTGTATGCTGGCCTGCACCAGAAAAGCCGTTGACACCCCCTTGGACATTAAATCATGTGGAAAGCAGGCCGTCCAGGCCGCCGCCCCGCCTTCCGCTCCGGCCAGCGGTCATAAGATTGCCGTAATTGGGGCCGGAATCGCCGGCTTAAGTGCCGCCTGGCATTTAAGCCTCCAGGGACATAAGATTGATCTTTTTGAGGCCACTAATCGTCTCGGCGGTAAATTATGGGAGCAGATCGACAAGGGCAAATTAGAGCGGGACACCCTGTTGACCGAATTAAAACGCCTGAAGTCTACGGGAATCAATATAATCCCGGAGACTTTAGTCAACCCGGCTCAGTTTGAACGATTTGTCAAGGAGTACGACGGGATTATTATTGCCTGCGGTCTCATCAAAAAAGACGGGCGTGGACTGCGTTTTCTGACTACCGATATAGAATGTCCCAATGGCAAGATCAAAGTTGACGAAGGCGGCAGCACCAGTAACAGCAAGGTTTACGCCGCCGGTGACGTAATAAGCCGTGCTCTGGCTCCCCATGGTATCGGCCAGGGCATGTCGGCGGCCAAGGCTCTGCACGCCAGTCTTACCGGTACCGTCTATACTCCTGACCGGCGCCCCACAATCACCTACGAGGCAATACAAACAGCCTATTATCCGGCCAAAATAGACCGCCAGGCGACCGCCTTTTCCGCCTCCACGGAGGCTAAGCGCTGCCTGTCCTGCGGGCTGTGCCGCGACTGCGGCCTATGCGCTGCCTCCTGTCCCCAACAGGCCATTTACCGCCAGGAGACCGCTGGAGGATTTTCCTATCAGGTAGACAACAAGCGTTGTATCGGCTGTGGATTTTGCGCCGGTATATGCCCCTGCGGTATATGGGAAATGCGTGAGGTCAAGTAACTGCCGGTCAAGCGCTGAACTATTACGAACTTATCAATAAATCTTCTTGACCTTCCCAGGCACTTGTGCTATTTTTCACCCCGAATTTGGGCCATTAGCTCAATTGGCAGAGCATCTGACTCTTAATCAGCAGGTTCGCGGTTCGATTCCGCGATGGCCCACCATTACTTTTTAATATCAAGCACTTAACCAATATTTGGCTAAGTGCTTTTTTTTATACCGCCAAAACCGTGGCTCGTAAAATCGGCCGCCTTACTTACAACTTCCCTTTATTGGCGAAACTCCTGTGATTTTATGCCAAAACGGCGCAGAAGGCGTTGCAGTGCCTGACGTTCCATGCGGCATTTTCTGGCCGCGGCAGAGACATTACCCGCTGAGACACTAAGGGCATTAGATAAATACAGGCTATTAAAGCGATTAAGTATTTCTTCCTTGGCCTCTTTATAGGAGAGGTCAAACAACAGACCGGCATCATCCAGATATCTACCACCGCTGTACGCCGCTTCTTCTTCTGTCATCAAGGCCTCCGGAGTTATGCGGTTGCTGTCAGACAACAAAACAGCCCGGTTGATAACATTCTGCAACTCCCGAATATTCCCCTTCCAGGGCCGCCGCATAAGACTCTGCAGAGCTTCAGGGCTGAATTCAAGATCAACCCGCCCATGTTCCTCGCTATACTTTTCCAGAAAATTCTGGGCCAGCAGGGGAATATCGTTCCTGATTTCCGTTAAACTCGGCATCGTCACGGTCATAACATTAAGCCGATAAAAGAGATCCTCGCGAAATTCACCTCGTTCAATCTTGGCCTCCAGATCCTGATTAGTTGAGGCAAGTATCCGAATGTCCACCTTATAGGTTCTGGTCTGGCCCAGAGGCTGGATTTCCTTTTCCTGCAGAACCCGTAAGAGCTTGGTCTGAATTGAAACTGGAATATCACCTATTTCGTCAAGCAGAATAGTGGAACCATCGGCCTTTAGAAAAAGACCGGCCTTATCTCTATCAGCCCCGGTAAAGGCCCCCTTTTGATAACCAAACAATTCACTCTCCAGAATATGCTCCGGCAGGGCCGGGCAATTAACAATAATCATCTTGTGAGAGGCGCGTTTACTCATGGAATGCAGGGCTCGGGCCGCAAGCTCCTTGCCGGTACCGGAAGCGCCGCGTATGAGAACTGTCGCCGTGCTGGCTGCCAGGCGACTAAGCAAATCCAGGGCCTGAGTCATCTTTTTAGATTGACCGATAAACCCCGGGATTCGCTGATGCTCCGTTAACTGGTGCTGAAGGTGCCGATTTTCACGCAGGAGAAAGGTACGCTCCAGGGCCCGGCTGACGGCGTGGATGATCTTATCATTATCAAAGGGTTTCTCAAAAAAGTCATAGGCCCCGTCTTTTAAGGCCTGAACCGCCATCTCAATGGTTCCATAGCCTGTCATGATAATGGTACTGATGGTGGAATCAACCCCCAGCAGACGCCGCAGAAACTCAAGGCCGTCCATGCCGCTCATTTTAATATCGGTAAGCACAACATCCGGCTGCCATGACTCAAGCAGGACAAGTGCCGCTTCACCGGAATCAGCTATCTTGACCTCATAGTTACATTTACGACTCAAAATTTTGCGCAGGACGATGAGCATATCCCGTTCATCATCAACAATCAAAATTTTCTGTTCTGCCTCTCGGCATGAATTTTCCACCTTAACCTCTTTGTTCAAAACGCAACATAGCCTGAAAATACATCTGAACGAATTTCCCAGATACCGTATCAGCAACAGAAAAACGCAAATCACCAGCGGGCGGAAATTTGCCGGTAAGGGCAAGATAGACATTCCGTGATAGAGAGATAACCGCCTCGTTTATATCCCCGAAATCTAAATTTTGACCAGCAGCCGGGAAGCAGCGGCAGGCCGTGGGACGATCTTCAAAAACCAGGCATTTATTGTCCACAGATAAGGGGCAGAGCATTCCCGCCTCCCTGTAAAGCCCGGCAAAATCACTACCGGCTATTCCGGGATGGCCGGCCATAATTTCCCCTGTGCGGCGGGCCAGTTTAATCCCGCGCTCAATAGCGGCATAACGCCGGGAACGGCTCAAGCGCCTGTTCATGGCCCGGCTGAGATTAATACTCTCAATCAGGGGCAGGTCCAGAGGTTCATGACAACAGGCAACCGTCTGCCCGCCGCACTCCCCTTTAATCCCGGCAGCCCGCAGTCGTTTATCCACCTCAGCAAGCAGAAGTTGATATTCATCGAGCCAGGGCGAAAGATCAACCGTGGGCCGGTTGTCAATTCTGGGTTGAGCGTTGGTGAGCTTTCCTTCTTTTTTCCCATACTGCCGCAACAGTTTCCACTGGCAGTAATTAGTTGGATTCGCCCTGGTTCCCTTAAGGGTTTTTTCCGTTAGTTTGAGTCCGAGCCCCCGCCGCAGCAAATACGCCGAGACAAAAGTTCCCGTGCGGCCATGCCCATGGCGGCAATGAACCAAGACCTTTTTATTGAGATAAACAGCCTCGTCCAACCATTCCAGGGCCTTTTCCATGATCTCCATATCCGGAGCGCATTCATCGGGAATCGGAAGAAAATAGACCTCAAAACCGGCGCCTTCTTCAATCTCGTGCAGATCGGTAAATTCACCACAGAGATTGACAATAGCGTTAATCCCCTGTTCCCGGATTGAATCCAGCTCCGCGTAAGACATGGGAGCGTATCCGGTAGCCAATTGCGGGGTAATCCAGGTAAGTTGATAGATCATTATTGCTCACCAACGTCCTTGACCCGCAAGGAAGAAAAATCGTATTCCCCGGCAAAAAAACGTTCCACATAGGGCCGAACATCCATTCCATCCTTTAATATCATATCCATAAGTTTGGTACTGCCCAACAAAGCGCCTAAGACCTCTAATTTATGTCCCAGTTTCTTACATTTTATACCCGAGATCCGGGCATCAAGCAAATCGGCTCTGGAATCGACTTCAAAACCGAGACGCCGCAAAACAATAGTCACAAATTC
>DRPV01000143.1 GCA_011330685.1 Desulfobacterales bacterium | reverse complement strand
TGACCTGCTGATGACCTATAATCCCGAAAACGTCATCACCTTTCTCCATCAGCGTAATCCCCGCACCGATAACATCCTCATGTTAGGCAATAAGGGCTATAACCTGAAGCTGTTAGCCAACGATGCCCAACAGGTGCCGCCCGGTTTTGTGATTACCACGGAGATGTTTCGCTGCTGGCCGGTGATCAAGGACTTTTTCAAGGCCCGTGAGGAGTTCATGGCCCAGATCCGGCATGCCATGCATGAGTTGGAGAAGACAACCGGCAGGGGCTATGGCAACCCGAAAAATCCGCTGCTTGTCTCGGTACGGAGCGGGGCGGCAGTATCCATGCCGGGAATGATGGCTACCCTGCATAATATCGGCCTGAATGAGGAGATTGCCGAGTCTTTTGCCGGAGAAAGCGGCCTGGAGTATCTTGCCTGGGATAATTATCGGCGCTTTCTGCAATCCTGGGCCATGACCAGCGGGGTTTCCCGTGAAACATTTCAGACCTTGATGGATGAGGCCAAGACCAAATATGATGTCCAGGTCAAACGTCAGTTCACCCCGGCCCAGATGAAGGAGCTGGCCCTGAAATATCAGAAGACCATTCGCGGCATTGGTATTGGTATCCCCGATGATCCCTGGCTACAGCTCATCGCCGCCCTGGAGATGGTACTTAACTCCTGGAATACCGCCAAGACCCGTGATTACCGGGCCCTGATGGATGTTTCCGATTCCTGGGGTACGGCGGTTATCATTCAGTCCATGGTTTATGGTAATCTGGGCCAGGAGAGCGGCAGCGGCGTTCTCTTTACCGCCCATCCCTATCGTAAGGTGCGGCGGGTGGCCCTCTGGGGTGATTACGCCCCCGGCGATCAGGGGGAAGATATTGTCTCCGGCCTGGTTACCGCCTATCCCATCTCGGTGGAGCAGGCTGAGATCGACGGCCGTTCCAAGGAATTTACCCTGGAACGGCGTTTTCCCAAGATATACCAGCGCCTGCGCAGCATTGCCAGGGAACTGGTCTATGACAAGCAGTGGAACCCTCAGGATATTGAGTTCACCTTTGAAGGCCCGGAGGCGGAGAATCTCTATCTCCTCCAGACCAGGGATATGATCACCATCAAGAAAAAGGAAAATTTCTCCGCCTTTGTTGATAATATAGAGACGAAAAAGGCGGTTCTCGGCAAGGGAATAGGAGTCAGCGGCAGCGCCCTGGCGGGCCGGGCCGTGTTTACGGTGGACAATATAAACCGGCTGCGGCGGGAAGATCCCCAAACCCCGCTGATTCTGGTGCGTCAGGATACGGTGCCGGAGGATATCAAGGAGGTATCCATGGTTGACGGCCTGATTACCGCCCGCGGCGGCCAGACCTCCCACGCCTCGGTGGTGGCCCTGCGGCTCGATAAAACCTGTGTGGTGGGCTGCAAGAACCTCAAGGTCTATGAGACTGAAGAGCGCTGCGAGATCAGCGGCCATGTTATCCGTTTTGGCGATCCCATCTCCATTGACGGCCGTAAGGGGCTCTTTCTGCGCGGCATTCATCCTGTTCAGAAGGAAGTACATATCCTGCCCATCTGATTTATGCCCCTTCTCCTCTATTCATATATAGGCGCCGAAATTCTGGCCCCCTTTTTTGCCAGTCTGCTGATTTTAAACGGGGTACTCTTTATCGGCCGCCTTATGCAGGTGGTGGATCTTATCTTCGCCATGAATATCGGCTTCAGCGATTTTATCCGCCTCTGTGTTTATTTGTCTCCCAAACTCCTGCTCTTCTCCCTGCCCATGGCCAGTTCCATTGCGGTGATTATCGCCTTCAGCCGTCTTACTAATGATAACGAGATTGTGGCCTTGAAGGCCGCCGGGGTCAGCCTTTACAAAATGATGCCGCCGGTGCTCCTCTTTGCCGCCTGTACGGCCTTGATTACCGGCTACTCGGCTGTTCATTTTATCCCGGCCGGCTCCACGGCCATGAATGACCTCTTTATAAAACTGGCCACCGAGAAAATAAACAGCGGGGTACGGGCCAAACGTTTCAGTGACAATACCGGCGCCCTGGTGATCTACGCCGAGGAGGTGAACCCCCGAACCCGGGCCTGGAGGGGGGTATATCTCTCTGATCTGCGGGATAAGGCCCACCCGGTAACCATTATTGCCGCCCGTGGAACCTTAACCCCCCATCTGGATCGGATGTACATCAGCCTGAGCCTTGACAACGGCACCATGCACCGCACGGACGGCCGTCTGACCCAGACTATCAAATTTGCTCATTATAGTATTAATCTGCCGGTGAAGCCGCCTAAACTCATTGCCGGGGAGGGAAAATCGCGCTCCAGCATGACCCAGAAAGCCCTGCTGAAGGCGGCGCGCAACCCGGCAAAAACTCCGGCCCAGCGAGCCGAATTTTTGAGTGAATATCATAAACGCCTCGCATTGGCAGGCGGCTGCTTTATCCTGACAATTCTCGGGATGCCTCTGGCCCTGCGCGGCCGCCCCGGCCGCCGTAACCTGGCTCTGCCTATTGGTATTGGTTTTTTTCTGCTCTACTTTATCTGCTTAAGTATAGCCGAGAGCCTGACCATGACTACCATTTTGCCGGTGGGGTTTATCATGTGGCTGCCTAATATAATACTGGGGCTGACAACCATCATCATAACACGCTCCACCGCCGCTGAAGGCTGGCAAAAACATAAGTTGACTTAGCGGGGAAGGATGTTTAATGTTGCAACAAATTGTTCCCCGCGCCAGGGGGAGTAATCCCAATTAGCCTACTGAATAGTTCACAAAAATAAAAAAATTCCTCTTCTGGAGAATAAAATATTGGATTTAAATGACTCACTAACCACAGGTATCAGCGATTTTTTCGATCTGGAAAATCAGGAAATCCCAGAGGAACTGCCGGTAATGGCGGTTCGGGATGTGGTGATATTTAATTATATGATTATCCCCCTCTTTGTCGGCCGTCCCGCCTCGGTGTCCGCGGTTAATGATGCCCTGGCCAAGGATAAACTGCTGCTTCTCGTAACCCAGAAAGACAGCACCCTGGATAAACCGGGGCCTGATGATATCTATAAGGTGGGTATGGTCAGCATGATTATGCGGACACTGAAACTGCCCGACGGCCGGCTCAAAGTGTTGATCCAGGCCCTGAGCAAGGCCAGGATAGATGAACTGCTCCAGACCGACCCCCATTTTCTGGCCAAAATCTCCGTTCTTAATGACGAAGAAACCGCCGAGGTTGATGTTGAGATAGAGGCCCAGATGCGCACGGTGCGGGAGCAGACGGAAAAACTCCTCGCTTTGAAGGGCATCATGGCCTCCGAGCTCATGATGATCTTGAATAATATTGAGGAGCCCGGCCGTCTTGCTGATCTGGTTATCTCCAACCTGCGCCTGAGAACCAACGAATCTCAGGAGGTTCTGGAGACCATTGATC
>DRPV01000142.1 GCA_011330685.1 Desulfobacterales bacterium | reverse complement strand
CCATAATTATCAACAAACTCTTTATTCGTTGGTCAAACATTATTGAGGGCCATCTCCGCGAGGCGGTTGAAAGGGGAGAGCTAACAACCGATTTTACTCCTCACCAACTGTCGAAACTGATTATTGCCGCCATAGAAGGCGGAATAATGATGTCCAGGGTCAGTAAAGATGAACAAGACCTGGTTGATTGTATAGAATCATTAAAAAGACTGTTACTGCCGGTAAAATAGGCTTTTTCCTTTTTTTAAAAAAATGTTTTTTTAACCAAAAAATGTACTATCCGTTTGGTACATACGAAGAAAGCAAGAGATAGAGTCATTTATAAGATACTCAGGGTGGTGGTGAGTTGTGGTATCCCAAAAAAGAGGAGATCGTTAATATGAAGAGAATCGCCATTGTGTTAATAAGCGGGTTTCTATTGTTTAGCTGGATGGGCCGGGCAGAGGCAAGTCCTATAAAACGATGTGATAAAATAACCAAAATCTGCCGAATCTTTACCCATGAGACCCTGTGGGATGGTTATAAATTATTCCGCAGCAACTGTAAAAGCTGCCATTACCGCGGTAATAAAAAACACGCTAAGTTTTTATACACTGAATCAAAGGTACGGAAGGGTTGGAACCGGGTCTTTGACGAAAGATATACCCCCTGCGCCAAGGATGGCAGCTGGGGAAAATTAACCGGGGAACAACTGGCCAGGATCAATGACTATCTTTTTAAAAACGCGGCCGACACCTACGACCCATATGACGCAACAGACTGCGGTTGATGAACTGATATCTCTCAGGTTGAGAGATTAGAACAAGTTGATTGGTGGTATAGTTTTGTTGTGTCGAGGGCCGGGCATGAATGTTACTGAAAAACAGGAGGCAGTCAGGATGAAAAGAGCAGCTGTTATTTTGATTAGTGGATTTTTATTATTTAGCGGGTTGAGCCACGCTGAGGCAGCAGGTACCACCGCTAAACGGTTTGATAAGGCAACAAAAACCTGCCGGATAATTACCTATCAAGACATCAGGGATGGTTATAAATTATTCGAGAATAGCTGTAAAAGCTGTCACTACCGGGGTAATAAGAAACACGCCAGATTTTTATATTCGGAATCAAAGGTGCGCAAAGGCTGGGATCGTGTTTTTTCCTCAAGATATACCCGCTGTGCTAAAAATGGCAGCTGGAATAAGTTGACAACGGAACAGCTTGCCGTAATTAATGACTATCTTTTTGAGAGTGCCGCCGATACCGTCGGCCCATACGCTAAACCGGTAGGTAAATTAGGCTGATAAGCTGTCAGCTCCCAGGTTGGGAGATAAAGTCATATCAGCCGCTAAAGCCATGGCCGCAGTGAATACCATCGTTTGCAACCAGATGCCGGTTCACTGTGGCACAGTGCTGTCTCCACTCCTGTCAGGCATTAAGGCAGACTTTTAATTGCCGGCAGTTTACAAATAACCCAGCAAACGGCAGGCTTCATCATGCCGCCTGTCCCGCCTCTGTGCCAATAGTTTTAAAAAATTCCATCCAGCATTCCCAGGGAACCGTATCCAAGCCGCACTCCCTGGGACATGAAAAATTTTCAATATACATTGGGCATTTCCCACAATTTTCGGTGCAAATATATTTTGCGGCTCTAATTAAGGCCCGTTGACAATTAAGTTCTTCAGTCATGTTAAAATCCTCCTTTATGTTTTTTATCTCCCAGCCAACAATAAATATGATATGGCTGTCAGATTAAATCCTCGTAAGAAATTTGTTAAACTTTAATTATCTTCACTTCCGGTTGGCTTTTGATTATTTTACAAATTGCTTCCGCCTTTCTTCCTGGTTCACACTTGCAGACTATCATTGACAAAAAACTTTTCCGGATTACTTTTCAGCTAAGTAAAAATACGAGTAAATTTCGTAAAGTCAGATTAATACCGTGTCGTTACAATCTACACGTAAGCGCTCCTGAAACGCTTACAGTTAGGGAGATATATGAGGTTGGGTGTGGTTAATTGATCGCTCACCTCTAAACCGTCACGGATTCAGTAATAATTACGCAAGGGGGGTGATGTGTTGAAAGAGCCAGTCGTTGATCATGAGTTATGTATAGGTTGTGGAGTGTGCGCTGAATTCTGTCCTGAAGTCTTTGAGATCAGAGATGATAAATCATGGGTAATTGGATCGGATAAATGTGACACCTGTGACTGCGAGGAAGCAATCGCCTCTTGTCCCGTTGAAGCTATTGAAATGCTTGACAAGTAAGTGCTCCGGAACATCCTGCTCTAAGGTCTTTGTCCTCACCACAGGCCCCGCCGAGACGCTCACGATTATTTTTATTGTCTGCTATTTGCAATTATTCAATCTGGATAGATAGACTTGGATTATCCAAAGCCTTTAATACCAGAAATCAGGCGGCGAAACTGTTTGCTGAAGGCAGTTAGTCGCAATATACAAGGAGGGAAAAGATGAAAAACGCATTAAGTATTATACTATTTGCATTCGTCGCTCTTGGTTTCGCGGTTGCAAGTAACGCAAATAGTTTAAAGGATAATCCAAATTATGAAATACTTAAAAACTTTAAACCCCAGGGAGTAACCACTAAACAATGTTTGATGTGTCACAGAACGAGAGACCAGGGGATCATAGCCGGTTGGCAGCATTCTAAACACGCCAAAGCCGGGGTTGGCTGTGTTAAATGCCACGTTGTCCCCAAAAACTACCCAACCGCGTTTAAAACCCATCCAATGCAAGGCTCAACCTGGACTGTCCAGGTTGCCGTTTCATCAATAACCTGTGCCAAGTGCCATCCAAAAGAAGTTGTTCAATTTATGAATTCCGGACATGCCAGAGCCGGATCTCAATGGCTGGCGGCCAATAAGAGCGGTCATGGTTACGCGATGACCAAGCTGTCATACAACTATGAAGGCATGAGAGGAGATAATCCATCTTTGAATGGGCACCCGGATATGGGTAAGGGAATCGATCCCGCATTTAAGGTTAATCAGAATAATCCTGAGTTAGCGGCGAATTCAGTCGCGAACACATGTGTTCAGTGTCATGGGGCTGTAATCACGCTTAACAAACAGGGTCTTCCTAATCCTGATGTATGGCCAAGTGATGGTATGGCATCTCTTTATCCTGACGGCGGGGTTGGGAATTGCACAGCCTGCCACAGCAGGCATACCTTTTCGGCCGTTGAAGCAAGGCAGCCAGGCGCGTGCAGCAACTGTCATTTAGGCCCTGATCATCCAGACAAAGAGATATTTGACTCGAGTGTCCATGGTCATATCTTTGAAACAAATAAAGAGGATTATGATTTTTCCACGGGTAAACAAATCCCGATGCAAACATTGAGGGCTCCGACATGCTTTACATGTCATATGAGTGATATTAATGGCCTTACTTCCACCCATAATATTTCACAAAGACTTAAATGGAATCTTTGGGCTCCAAAGAGTTTTGAAAGAACTAAAGGCGACGAAACAGCAGGATGGGCCTGGTATAAAAGTAGAAAATTGCTAAGGGGTAATCCAAAAGCTGGTAACTCTGAAGGGCCAAAAGCCGCGAGAACTCAAATGAAGCATGTCTGCGCGATGTGCCATGAAACCACATTTATAAAAAACTATTTTGTAAGAGTGGATGCTCAAATAGGACTATATAACGAGTATAATACTATCGCGGATAAAATGTTCACGGAACTTAAGGCTAAAGGCTTAATTAAAGCTGATTTATGGAGCGATCCCTTCTTTAAATTATATTACTATTCATGGCACCATGAAGGCCGGAGAATGAGACAAGGCGCGGCCATGGCAAGTCCTGACTATGCGCATTGGCATGGAGCCTTTGAAGTTATGCAGGACATCAGAGAAATGAAATCTATTTATAAATCCAGGATAAAACTTCTTGAAAAGATTAAAAATCCGCAAGAGGTCTTGAAAATTGAAGCGCCTGTCTCGGTCGCTCCTCATAACTAAACACTAAATCTCAGAGTGCCCCCTCCGAGAGGGGAGGGGGCACTGCCTTATAATAAGCTAAGGTATTCCGGTGTCCCGCGTTTGTTTCTAAAGTGTCCATCATCAGGTCAGCTGCGGTAAAAATATCCCGGTGAACGGTTATGTCTTCCGTAGACCTCTCTTAGAATTTCCTTCATCCCAATCAAAGCCAGTGCAACTTGATAGTATATTTTGAATTTGTCCATCCATAGTATATGTCTATTTACAGGATGCACAAAAGTCAAGTTAAGAGAGTCGTATGCCGAATGACATTTCAGATCTCAAAGTATCCAAGTTGTTTCCATTTGTGAAACTGTTGACACACTTGAATTAATTGTTTTAAGCTAAGAAAAAAGCAAAATGACAAACTTGGAGTAAGGTTGAGCAGTTACAATATTTGTTTATTCGCCACTACTGGAGGGCATAATGGCAGCACCAAAAATCTGGCTGGTTGAGGATGAGGAAGATATCCTGGCCCTGGTATATTATAATCTGGAGAGGCATGGCTTTAAGGTCAGAGGCTTCCCAAACGCCGAGGAGATGCTCACCGCGGCCAAGGGGGAACAGAGACCTGATCTTATCGTCCTTGATGTCATGCTGCCCGGAATTGACGGTTTTGAGGCCTGCCGGCGGCTGAAGAAGCAGGGAAATTTCGGAGTTGTGCCCATCCTGATGCTGACGGCGAGAAGCGAAGAGGCCGATATCATCTCCGGCCTGGAGCTGGGGGCCGATGATTATTTAACCAAGCCCTTCAGCCCCCGGGTGCTCGTGGCCCGGGTTCAGGCCCTGCTGCGCCGGGCCGTGCTTCAGGCTGAGGACGGCGGTAACCGGATTACCCTGGGGGAACTGGTGATCGATAAAGACCGCCACGAGGTGACGATTTCCGGCACTCCGGTTCCTCTGACGGCCTCTGAATTTAAAATTCTGTCCCTCCT
>DRPV01000141.1 GCA_011330685.1 Desulfobacterales bacterium | reverse complement strand
TTATCTCGTTGAACTCGCAGTAGCACATATGGGTATGGATCTGGGTCTGGATTCCGGCACCGCTGGTGGCAAGCTGGAAGGCCGACACGGCCCAGTCAAGGTATTCCCGCCGGTTCCGCTCTCTCAGGGGCAGCCCCTCCCGGAGCGCCGGTTCGTCGATCTGGATAATCTTCATCCCGGACCGTTCCAGATCGCGTACCTCGTCCCGGATGGTTAGAGCCAGCTGCCGGCAGGTATCCCGCCGCGGTTGATCGTCTCTGACAAAGCTCCAGCACAGGATAGTTACCGGCCCGGTGAGCATTGCCTTCATCGGTTTTGAGGTGAGAGACTGGGCGAAACTGGACCAGTAAACGGTCATGGGCCGCGGCCGTGCTATATCCCCAAAGATAATCGGGGGTTTTACGCAGCGGGAACCGTAGCTCTGTACCCAGCCCTTTTCCGTGAAGCAGAAGCCCTCCAGCCGGGAGGCAAAATACTCCACCATGTCATTACGCTCCGGCTCGCCATGCACCAGGACGTCGAGCCCCTCCTTCTCCTGCTGCCGCACGGCGAATTCAATATACTCCTTCATGGCCTGGCGGTATTTTTCACGGTCTATTTCGCCGCGGCGGTATCTCTTGCGCGCGGCCCTTATTTCCCTGGTCTGCGGAAAAGAGCCGATGGTAGTGGTCGGCAGGAGAGGCAGGTTGAGAACCATTGCCTGTGCCTCCCTGCGCTGCGGAAAGGCGGGGGCGCGTCTAAACATCTCGTCGCTGACGGCGCTGAGCCTGGCCCTTACCCCGTTATTACGCAGCCGCCTGCAATTCCGGCGGGCGGCGATGATTTCCTGATTTTTAACGAGAGCGGCGGGTCGGCCGCCGGAGGCTGTCTCGGCAATGGCCGCAACTTCAAAGCATTTCTCCCGCGCGAAGGCCAGCCAGCTTTTGATCTCAGGATCAAGGTCAACTTCGCCGTCAAGCTCAAGGGGCACGTGGAGAAGTGAGCAGGATGGGGCGGCCATAACCCTGTTTTCGCCAACAGCCTTGACGGCTTGGGCTGCCAGAGCGGCGGCCTGTTTCATGTCCACCCGCCAGATATTGCGGCCGTTCACCAGGCCGAGGGAGAGAATTGTCTCCGGCGGCAGGTTTTTCAGCACTGCCTCAAGCTGGCCGGGAGCCCGCGCGAGGTCTATATGGAAGGCGGCGGCCGGGATCTTGAGCGCCGCCGCCGGGCGTGCGATTTCCCCAAAATAGGTGGCGATCATGATTTTGGCCTTGCCCGCCGCCTGGGTCAGGCGCTGGTAACCGTTAATCATGCGGTTTAGTATTTTCTCATCAATATCCAGTACCAGTATGGGTTCATCCAACTGTATCCACTCGCATTCCCTGCCAAGCTCCGCTAATATTCCACAGTATGTTTCGATGATTTTATCTATGTGCTGCCAGCGGTCAAAACCAGGTTCGGTACTCTTGCCGAGTTGAACATAGGTAAAGGGGCCGGGCAGCACCGCCTTGGGGCGGAAACCGGCGGCCCTGGCCTCGGCTGCTTCGTCAAATATCTTGCTGGAGGACTGCTGAAAGGTCTGGCCCGGCCAGAATTCCGGCACAATATAGTGGTAGTTACTGTCAAACCACTTGGTCATCTCCATGGCGGCAGCCCCTTTGCCCTCTTCCGAGCCTCTGGCCAGGCGGAAGTAGAGGTCAAGATCCACCCGGCCGCCCGTAAATCCGAAGCGCTCCGGTATCGCTCCCATGGCCGCGGTCATGTCTAAGATATGATCGTAAAGCGAAAAATCACCCACCGGAACAAGGTCAATACCAGCCTTCTGCTGCATCCGCCAGTTTGCATGCCGCAGTTCTATCGCGGCTTCAAGAAGCTCCTTTTGAGAGACCCGGCCCTGCCAGTATCCCTCTATGTGCCATTTAAGTTCCCGGTTGGGGCCTATTCTCGGAAACCCCAGGTTATGTGTCTGCATAAACGTCTCCTTTTTGCGCATACGTTTTTAAAAAACGTGCTACCGTTATCCAAGATTTATATCATGATAATTGCAGTTGCTTTTTGATTTAGAGCTTTGAGGGGATAAAGACGGAGGTGGATCCGGATGCCGGGAAAAAACACGGCACGGCGCAGACAAATATCATCTATTACCGTTACTCTCCTGGACCCAGATCGCGAGGTCCCCGCAAGGCATATACAAAGCAAGGCGTTTTCTGGCTTACGGGCCGGGGAGTACCCCTCTTGACAGCATTAGTTAAGCAGCCGCCTCCTTCCCAGGATTCCCCAGTGGATACGGCCATCATGCTCTCAGGCCCGATTACAGCAGCGCGTCTGCGACGGATTCACACCGTCTTCCGTTTCTTGCTTGTGCTCGGTACTTTTTTATGTTTTGAGTCCCGCCTTGGGCGGGAGGTGAAAATTATGAATTGTGATTCATATTTTATCCCCTTGAGTTTTGCTGTCAAGCATTTTGTCGGCGGATTGAAATTGTCGGACTTGTAACCAGCTGTTTTGTTAATCAGCCATTATCTGCCATCGCCGCCATAAAGTCATTATGGCGTTGGTGGTAGGGTGGAAAGGCGAAGAAGGCTGATCCTGATACCAGGATATCGGCGCCGGCCGCGATGAGGGCGGCGGTATTATCCAGGCTTACGCCGCCGTCTATCTCAATCAGGGTGGCAGCACCCTGTGCCTGGATCATCTTCTTCAGGCGCCTGGTTTTATCGAGACAGAAGGGGATGAACTTTTGGCCCCCGAAACCAGGATTGACGCTCATAATCAGCACCATGTAAAGCTGGGGCAGGAGAAATTCAACCATATCGAGAGGCGTATGGGGATTTAAGGCCACGGCGGGCTTTGCCCCCAGCCTTGCTATCTCGCTCACTGTCCGTTCAAGATGCGTCTCCGCCTCGGCGTGGACGCAGATCAGATCAGCGCCGGCGGCCGCGAATTTATCGAGGTAACGGCTTGGTCGGTCGATCATCAAGTGGACATCAAAAAAGAGCTTGCTGACTTTGCGGCAGGCGCCGATAATGTCAGGGCCCATGGTGATATTGGGGACAAAAAGGCCATCCATGACATCCCAGTGTACCCATGACAACCCCGCTTTTTCAAGGGCGGTGAGCTCTTGGCCCAGGCGGCTGAAATCTGCCGACAGGAGTGAGGGGGAGAGGAGGGCGGCCGTCATTTTAATTTACCTCCGGCCGCAAGTCACCGCTCAGATAGCGCTTGTTCATGGTTTCCAAGGGGAGTACCTTTATCTTGTCTCCCTGGCCGCTGGCCCCGAAGGCCTCGAAACGCTGTCGGCAGATGTCACGCATGGCTTTAGTGGAGGCCTGCAGAAATTTTCTGGGGTCAAAGTTCTTAGGATTTTTCGATATATGCAATCTGACCGCGCCCGTTGAGGCCAGGCGCAGATCGGTGTCGATATTAACCTTGCGTACCCCGTGTTTAATACCCTCCTGAATCTCTTCCACCGGCACCCCGTAGGTCTCGCCAAGTTCGCCGCCATACTCATTGATGATCTTTAACCACTCCTGGGGCACGCTGGAGGAGCCGTGCATAACGAGGTGGGTGTTGGGTATCCTGGCATGAATTTCCTTTATCCGCTCAATTGCCAGGATATCGCCCGACGGTGGTTTGGAGAATTTATAAGCCCCATGGCTGGTGCCGATGGCAATGGCCAGGGCGTCCACCCCGGTTTGTCTGACGAAATCAGCCGCCTGCTCCGGGTCGGTGAGCATTTGTTCTCTTGTCAGCACCCCCTCCGCTCCGACGCCATCCTCCTTGCCGGCCCGGGCGGTTTCAAGCGATCCCAGTACTCCAAGCTCACCCTCCACGGACACCCCGCAGCCATGGGCCATTTCCACGACTTTGGCGGTGACCTTGAGATTGTATTCATAGTTAGAAGGGGTCTTGGCGTCCTCCAGCAGCGAGCCGTCCATCATCACCGAGGAGAACCCCGATTGGATTGACTGCACACAGACGGTGGGTGAGGCACCGTGATCCTGGTGCAGGCAGACCGGGATATGAGGCCATTCCTCAATGGCGGCCTGGATTAAACGGCGCAGAAAAATTGCCCCGGCGTAGCGGCGCGCTCCGGCCGAACTTTGTACAATGATCGGGCTGCCGGTCTCATGGGCCGCCTCCATGATGGCGCGCACCTGTTCCATATTGTTGACGTTGAAAGCGGGAACCCCGTAACCATGTTCGGCAGCGTGATCCAGGAGCTGCCGGAGAGAAATCAAAGCCATAATGTCCTCCTTTTTATTTACCTTCAGCCTGTGGCCCGTTTTTACTCCGGGCGGGCTTAAAGGCGATTTTATATCTTGATAATTTTCATTGAATTTGTGCCGCCCCCCCGGCCGGGAAGATCGCCGCAGGCGGTGATAATAATTTCGCCCCTGGCCGCGGCCCCCAGCCGGACAAGCCCGGCGGCGGCCTCGGCATGTTGTTCCGGGGCGCTGACGCTGGTAATGTCAAAGGGCACCGGATACACCCCTCTGAAGAGGGTCATGCGGCGCAGAGCCTTCGGGTGGCGGGCCAGGGCGTAGATGGGAATCCCGGAGCTTATTCTGGACATCAGCATTGGCGTCTTGCCGCTTTCGGTGAGTACTGATATGGCCTTTACCTCAAGATGATTAGCCGCGTACATCACCGACATGGCGAGAGTTTCGTTAATCCGCGAAAACCTGGTATCTATTCGGTGCCGGGAGATTCTGGCCGCGTCCTGTTTCTCTGCCTCTATGCAGATCTGGGCCATGTGGATTACCGTTTTTATCGGGAAGCGCCCGGCCGCCGTCTCTGCCGAGAGCATTACCGCGTCCGTGCCGTCCAGAACGGCATTGGCCACATCAAAGACTTCCGCCCTGGTGGGGATGGGGTTTTCAATCATGGATTCCATCATCTGGGTCGCGGTTATTACCACCCGGTTCAGGCATCTTGCCTGTCTTATGATATGTTTTTGTACCGCGGGCAGCCCGGCCTCACCGATTTCCACCCCCAAATCGCCCCTCGCGATCATAACCACATCCGTCGCTTTGATAATCTCGTCTATGGCGGCGAGGGCCTCAAGACGTTCAATCTTGGCCACGATACCCCCGGAAAAACCCAAATCACGCAGGGATTCTCTGGCCTGAATAATATCCCGGCCGCATCTGGGGAAGGAAATTGCCACGTAATCGGCATTCAGGGCGGCGGCTTGCCGCATATCCTGGCGGTTCTTGTCCCCGGCGGCCTGTGATGACAACCCTCCGCCGAGACGGTTAACGCCCTTATTGCCGGAAAGCGTGCCGCCCTCCAGCACCCGGCAGAGGATTCTGGGATGTTCTATGGCCTCTACCTTCATAACGACGCGGCCGTCGTCCAGTAAAAGGGTGTCGTCCTGTTTGAGATCTGCGGCCAGGTTGTGATAATTTACGCCTACCCCGGCGGCGGCACCTGACTCCGGGGGGATGCGCGGGTCAAGAATAAAGGAATCCCCTTCATTAAGCTCAACCTGACCATCGGCAAAGCCGGTGACCCGTATCTTGGGGCCGGGAAGATCAACCATAATTCCTACCTGCCGTCCCGCTTTGACGGCGGCCTCGCGAACCTCATTGGCGCGGCGGCGGTGCTCCTCCATGTTGCCGTGCGAAAAGTTCAGACGAACCACATCAACCCCGGCGTTTATCATGTCCTTTAAGACATGAGGGGCGTCCATGGCCGGCCCCAGGGTGGCGACTATCTTGGTTCTCCTCACTTTGGCACCTCTCTGCCTTGCAGAATATTGAGTACAGTCTGCGCTACAGTCCGGGCCAGGAGGCCAAAATAATTGAACAGCTCGTCGCCGGGGGCGGATTCCCCGAAGCGGTCTATGCCGATGATTTGCCCTTGGCTGCCGGCGTATTTATGCCAGCCTGTGGTACGGCCTGCCTCCACTACCACCCTGGCCTTCACCTGGGCGGGCAGAACCTTCTCCTGGTAGCTGCTGTCCTGGGCCTCAAAACGGTCAACCGACGGCATGGACACCACCCGCACTCCGGTATGGCCCTGGGCCTCAAGAATTGCCGCCGCTTTAACCGCTGTTCCCACCTCTGAACCCGTGGCGATGATGATGGCCTCGGGGGTGCCCCGGCCGTCCCGCAGCACATAGCCGCCTCTGTTTATATTTGCCAGCTGCCCCTCTGCCCGGCCGAGGTGGGGCAGGGTCTGGCGGGAGAGGATGAGGCAGGTGGGGCCGTGTTTATTTTCAATGGCCGCCTGCCAGGCCGCGGCAGTTTCCACGGTATCCGCCGGCCGCCAGAGGCTGAGACCTGGAATCAGGCGCAGGGAAGCAATGTGTTCAATAGGTTGATGGGTGGGGCCGTCCTCGCCAACGCCGATGGAGTCATGGCTCAACACGTAGATAACCCGGATTTTCATCAGGGCCGACATACGGATAGCATTCCTGGCGTAATCGGAAAAGACCAGGAAGGTGCCGCCATAGGGGATGAAGCCGCCATGCAGGGCCATCCCGTTCATTATGGCAGCCATGGCTAATTCCCGAACCCCGTAACGGATGTAATTGCCGTCATAATCCGCCGGACAAAGCGCCTTTGTGCCTGACCAGTTGGTAAGGTTGGAGCTGGTGAGGTCTGCCGACCCCCCGATAAGTTCGGGAAGTATGGGGGCGTATTGCTCGATGGCCTCCTGGGATGCCTTGCGGGAGGCCATATCCAGACCCTTCGCCTCAAGAGTCTTGATGAATTCCGTGGCCAGGGCGGCAAAGGACTCGGGCAGGAGAGCGGCCATTCTTCTTTTAAACTCCTGGGCGGGTTCAGGGTAACGCTTACCGTAGGCAGCCATTAATTCGTTCCACTGACGCTCCATTTGGGCCCCCTTTTTCTTGGCATCCCAGGCGGTATAGACGTCGGCGGGAATAACAAAAGGCGCCTGAGGCCATGAGAGTTCCTTCCTCGCTGCCGCGATTTCCTCCCGGCCCAGGGGAGAGCCGTGACAGCCCGCCTGGCCGCAGGCGTTGGGCGCGCCGCGGCCGATAACGGTCTTACAGCAGATGAGGCTGGGCTTAAGGGTCTGGGCGCGCGCCTCGATAATGGCCTTTTTGACGGCCTCAGGGTTGTGGCCGTCCACGTTGACTACGTGCCAGCCATAGGCCTCGAAACGCTTCGGCGTGTTGTCGCTGAACCAGCCGGCCACCGGGCCGTCGATGGAGATGCCGTTGTCATCGTAAAAGAGGATGAGTTTGCCTAAGCCCAGGGTGCCGGCCAGGGAACAGCATTCATGGGAGATACCCTCCATGAGACAGCCGTCACCGGCAAAGACGTAGGTGAAGTGATCCACGAGACGGAAATCATCCCGGTTGAAGCGGGCCGCGAGCATTCTCTCCGCCAGGGCCATGCCCACCCCGTTGGCGATTCCCTGCCCCAGAGGGCCGGTGGTGGTCTCCACGCCTGGAGTAATATTATGCTCCGGATGACCGGGGGTTCTGGAATGCAGCTGCCTGAATTGTTTAAGATCCTCAATGCTTACATCGTAACCGGAGAGGTGGAGCAGGCTGTATAAGAGCATGGAGGCGTGACCGTTTGAGAGGACAAAACGATCCCGGTTGAACCAGGCGGGATTGGCCGGGTTATGGCGCATAAAATCGTTCCAAAGTACCTCGGCAATATCGGCCATGCCGAGAGGGGCACCCGGATGACCGGAGCGGGCCTTTTCAATGGCATCCATACTTAAGGCTCTGACGGCATTAGCGAGTTTTTTCCGTGAAGGTATAGACATGGTTCTCTCCTGGGCAAATTTTGTTGACGATTTATCATTGCAGAGAGAATACAAGAGCTGTGCCAGTCTGAAAAATACGATGGCCTGTTGCTAAAAATGCCGTTTAATCAGTGTGTTGTGCCTTTGAGGTGTTGATGTGGTGAATTTTTGATTTGTGCCGGAAACGGCTCAGGAAGGGGCGCGCCGGGCTGTGAGCTGGCCGTAATTGGCGCATGTCGCGGTATTTTTATGATTTGGGGAGATCTATGCCCTCCCCAAATCATATTGTTTAATATTACCCACTAAGCTTACGAGAAACAGATAATCAGTGAGGCAGGGTTGGCCGGCTGATTTTACCCTCAGCGAGCAGCCTTTTTTCCGTCTTGCGGTATATTCCGCCGGTAAGACCGGTCAATACTTTATAGCCGCCTTTGAAGAAAAAGACATTCTTGTATCCCATCATCCCGGCCATCAGGCTGGATGACGCGGCTCTGGTGCCTGTCGGGCAAAGGAAAACCACTTCATCATATTTTTCAGGATGAATTTTATATAAGTTGGAAGGCACCATGGGCAGAGGGATCAGAAAGGTGTCAAACAATTTGCTTTTGGGATACCATACAGATGTCTCAAGCGGGCTTCTTACATCGACTAAGGCTATTTTTTTCTTGAGTACCACATCAGCTACAAACTTTTTGGGTTTCATGGGAGCCCAGCGCATGTTATCAGCCGCCCAGCCGGCAACATATCCCCTGCCGGCAATAGTGTTATAGGCCTTCCACAGTGATTCGTCGTTGGGATGGGCCTTAATGGCTTTTTGCAGTTGTGTCTTAGCCAGCTCGTACTCCCCTGATTTAACTAATGTTTCAGCCTTATTTGTAATGCCTGCCGAATTCTGCTCGGCTAAAGCCGTTGAACAACTGCCGGCATAGGCGAATGTTCCAAAAAACATAAAAATCAGGGCTAACTTCCTTAGGTCTTGCATGTTCTCTCCTTCTGTTAAGTTTATAATGCCGTAAAAGCTGTATTCCCCCTCCTCGACGGAGGTCGGAAATACAGGATAATAATTTTTTACGCTGGACTGCCGTCTCTGAAAAATGTGGTAAGTCCAGCAAATTTTACCGACTTTGTTATTGATAGAGCCTGACGAACTCACGATTAATAAATTGAGTAAGACCGCCAAGCCCTCTATACAAATGAGACTTGGCCGTCTCCTCAAGCCTTTTGCCAAAAGCTGAGGCCCACCGGCCAAGATAGGTTGCATGAAAGGCTATGGCAGTCTCCCAGAGCGTATTTGCCTGTTGCAAGTCCCCGTCGGCCATAAAGACCAGCGATGAATTAAGGACGCGGGTCAGAAAGGCCATTTCAAAACCTATATGATCCGGCCGTGTTAGTGATCGCATATAGGATGGAATCGCTAACTTCTTAGGCTTAAAACCCGCTTCTGAATACAGCTGGCCAATCAACACCGGCAGCTCCGGCGCCAGCTGCTTTTCTCTGTGAGCAGCCTCAAAAGGGGAGAGGTAGCTGCCTGAAACAGGAACAAAAAACAGATCAAAATACTCCTGTAAAATTTCGTCGGCAGGGTCTGTCTTTATCGAGGCAAACATCTCAGGAAAGGCTTCTTCCGGGAAAATATCAATTAACGACTCACCCGCACTCCGGCAGCCTGTTAGACGTTCAGAGTTTGGTTCATTGAGATACAAATCAGCGGCAAAGGCCAGCAGCTCGGCCCAGGCCTCCCCTTCCTTTTTATTTAACCGCTCATTGTTCATATCTTCTCCAAGCGGGCCGGGATTCCCTGCCTGGCGTTTGAACCAAGTACTATATCGCCCAGAGTGGACAGGTCTTTTCTGGTGATATCGGCAATTCCCAGAAGATTGTGGGCAATACCGGCCGCTCTGGCCTTTTCACCCGGCATCGTTTTGCCGCCGATTGTCGTGGTTCTGGCGCCAAGGCCCCAATGGCCGAAGCCATGTTCTATACCAATGACCCCGGGTGCTATACCGCCACGGATATCCGCCTTGCCTTCGGCTGTGCCGCCGGGGGTTACCAGCTTTACGGAATCACCCCTTTTCAGACCAAGCCTGTCGGCATCCTGTTGGTGAATGATAACGGCGTTTACCTTATGGATCTGTCTTAGTCTTTGCGCGCCGATAGTATGAGATGACTGGAGCTGTGACTTAGTGCAAACGAGGTAAAACGGCCATTGTGAGGCCTTGTAGGTCTTTGCAAGTGGGCTGCCGTCGGCAAAGGTCAGGGCATGCCAGATCGGGACACCTGAGAAACGTTCGCCGGTCAGGCTGTTGCGGGTCAGGGCCACCTTTTCATTGTAGATCTGTACAGGTTTTTTGTAGCGATAGGTAAGCAGATTACCCTGATACGCCTTTTCCGAACTTTCAAATCGGCCGCCTCTTGCCATGGCATAGGCGACTTTAGGCGCTTCGTTGCTTTTGAGAACCTTTTTCAGCATGGGCATGAGTCGCTCAACACCCGTTATTTTCAGTTCCTCGTCTTTGATATCAGGCACGGGCTTGCCCGCAAAGGAAACATTGGCAAAGACCCTGAGGAAGAAATCTTCAGGTCTGTGCAGGGCATGTATGCCGCCGGTGGAATCGGGGATTGCCCGCTCTCCAAAGCCTGGAAGCCCCATGCGTTTAGCCACCGCGATTAGATAGCTTTCCATGCAAACCGGGACGCCTTCCTTGGTCTTGGCCTGTAAAGGCTCTGCTGCCGGCCAGCGGAAGGAGTTTGTCTTGGTGAGGTGAGTGGCCCATGGCCAAGCCGAGCCCCAGGTCTCATAGAGTACCGTGTCCGGGACTATGTAGTCGGCAAAGGCCGTGCTCTCATTGATGAATGGATCTATGGAAATTATCAGGGGTAGATTTTTGGGGTCTGCTAATTTTTTCTTTACCTCTGAATAGAGACCGGCCTGACCATACAGCGGGTTGGTATTCCACATGATCATGGCCTTGAGACCATAGGGATAGCGGTTCATGGCTGAAGGGATGTATTCAGACTGAATTGCCACAGAGAAAGGATACCAGGGGGCTCCGGCCGGGTAGGGCTTGCCTTGTTGCTTTTTAATTTTAAACTCCGTGGTCTTCTCATAAGCGAATCTACTTCTGCTGATTCGAACCCCCTTTGGTTTTACCTTGCCCGGAAATTTATGGAAGTTATACCTGGGCCCCTTGCCAAAGTCAGGATATCGTCCTCCGCCCTTGGACGCGCCGCCCTTCCAGTTGAGGTTGCCGATCATGGAGTTCAAAACTGCCGCCCCATATGCCGTATAAAAACCATTGGCATGCATGGTGCCGCCATGAAAATCAACCACCGCCTGTCGGCCATAGCTCGTAAATTGATCGGCGGTCTCGACGATGGTCTTTACGGGAACCCCGCAGAATTGGCTGTATTCGGCCAGGGTATAGCGTTGAGAGGATTCAAGCAGGAGTTGCATGGACGTCTTGACCAGAACCTCTTTACCGCCGATGTTCACCGTGCCGCTGTAAAAAATATCAGCGCTTTGGGACATCTCATTACTTGTTGGCCTGCCGCTCTGCTCATCAATCACTATAAAAGCATCATCTTTCCCGCCTTTTTGGCCGCTAAGATGAGATTCCCGCAGAAAATGGCCGGATAACGGATGGTTATCGGCAGTGATCACCAGGTGAGTGGCGTTTGACCAGCTTGGCTCCTTGGCGTTTTTTGCCGCCTTAGCGCTGGGAACTCGCAAGAAACCCTCGTTATATTTTTTGTTTTCAAGGATCCACCGGGTAATGGCCATTATGAATGCGCTGTCGGTTCCCGGCTTAATGGGTATCCATTTCACCCGGTCAGAGGCCGCCATGCAGTCGGAATTAGTCAGGACAGGATCAACAACCACATATCTGAGATCGCCATCGCTGCGCCCTTGGGCTACCAATTTTCCTTGACGCTGAAAAGGGTTGCCGGCATTGGCGGGAGCGGTGCCGATATTCAGCAGAAATTTTGTATTTTTAAAATCAGGTTTGGTATGCGGATATTTTTTCCAGTCGCCGAGGAAAGCGGCATAACCAGCCCTCATTGACAGACCACAGTTGCCTCTATGACCGGTAAAGTTGATGCTGCCAAAGGAATTGACCCCGAAACGTTTCATCAGGGGCAGCCGCCCCTCTTTAAAGCCTGCCAAAATAGCCAGTTGATTCGCCTTTGGGCCAAGTTCCGGCTGGCTTGGGTCAATGGGAGTTTTCAGGTCTCTGATTTTTCTTAAGCCTTCCACATGATCCTCACCTGCAAACAGGTTGCCGCCTTCAACCGTCTCCTCAACCAGTTTTTCGAAGTCAATAGGCCGAAACTTCCCCGAATTTCTGGGGCCAACGCGTTTTAATGGTACCATGACTCTGTATGGGTCATAGAGCTTAGCAAGGACGGCGTTTCCTCTACCGCAGGCTGTAGCTCTGTGGCCCAGGCCGTCTTCGTTATATCTGCTTAATTTTACGAGGCTTTTTTTGATGGGGGTCTCATAGGGCAGAAATAAACTCGCCGCCAGTGTATGGTAGGGATTTCCCGCCACGCGCAGGATTTTGCCGGTCTTCTTGTCCACCCGCAGTCTGACGCCGCAGAGACTCACGCAGCCCATACAGACGGTATTGGAGATGTACTGATTGTTATTTGCTTTTATACTGCCGGTTTTCGGATCAACTGAATACTCGGGTTCAAGGGCGTTGCCGTATATTTTATGGGGGGGCTTCTCTCCTGCCCACCACCCTTTTGCCACCCCTTTCAGGGTAAAGCGATAACCAAGGCCAAAGACCCCGAGAGAGGTAATAAGGCCGGCTGCCTTAATTATATTGCGTCGTGTTTTGTCCATTATTTACATAGCTCCTTTTGCCGTAACGGCCGCAGATTCAATATTAATTCCAGATGTGAGGTCAGATTCAGCAGTTGGCTCGGATTTCCAGGGCATAATCCAGGTTAAACCAATAAAGAAGACGATCCAGATGGCCCAGTTGCTGATAACCTCCATAATGCCTGTCTGCCCCCATAGGGCGGGGACATACTCGGCAAGGCCGGCTGAAATTTTGGGGAATTCCTGACCGCCGATAACCGTATCCCAACGAAAAAGCCAGACGCCGCAGATGGCGAGCAGCGAGGTAAACAGGAACAAAGGTCTGATTCGCCGGAGCGGGCCGAATAGGGAGACTACAAGTGGAAAACTGAGGCAGAGGCCCATCTCAAGAACAACGGACTCGGTGAAGTGCGTCTTGAAAACATAGGGCAGCGCGTCCTGAAAAATGCCGAAGGAGTACGCAAAACCGATTGAATACCAGAGGAGCCTGAGCGTTAAATCGCCCACGATGCTCCAGACCAATAATATTCCCAGACCGTCCAGGATGTTCCAGGGGATTTTACCATTTTTGTCTCTTACCATGAGGGCGGTGAGCCAGATCATAAGAGCCACGCCGCTCACCATGGCGGAGATGAGAAAAATAACCGGCATGAGAGAGGTGTGCCAGAGGGCCCTTGCTCTCACGACACCCAGGATATAGCCGGTATAGCCATGTACTGCCAGGGCGGCTGGTATGCCGATTGTGCCCAGAATTCGGCCTACCCGGTGATCACGCTCATGGGTGGCAGGGGTCACCTCTATATTGCCAAGGGCAACAAGGGTATAAATTGACCTTAAAATGCCCGTACTTTTGGCCGCCCTTCTGGCAAATCCGGCGCGGAAGACAAAGAGCATCTCCAGGCTGATGAGGATTGGATAGGAGGTGAGCAGAAACACGCCCCAACTCATGGGAGAGGTTGCATGCAGATGATAGAACAGAGAGTAAAAGCGGCCCGGCTGGGCCAGGTCGGCAATCAGATTGAGCGGGGCGGCCAGCAGGACTGTAAAGGCCACGATTAGTGACAGTCCGGCAATTGGCTCATAGGTTTTGTTGTCAAAGACATAGGTCAAAGAAGAGATCAGAAATGCCGCGGCGCTTACGCCTGTAAAGAAAAAATACTGCGGAATAGTCACGCTCCACTGAACATGCGTTGCGGTACTGATTAGTTCAATTATATGGGTATCCATTTTAGCTGTTCTCCTCCTCATCTGACTGGGTGCCAGCCGGTGAAATTACGGCTTTACCTTTGATTCTGCTGCTCAGGCTCTCATCTAAGCCGATGTAGTAGACCATCGGTCCTGTTCCCATGGCCTTCTTGAGCACTCCTACCGGGTATTGGCTGACCAGCTTTGAAACCTCACTTTGAGGGTCATTAAAATTTCCAAAGACTCTGGCTTCGCCGACGCATGTCTCCACACAGGCCGGATACAGGCCTGCTTCAAGCCGGTGCAGACAGAAGGTACACTTATCCGCCGTGTGGGTGAGCGGATTAATAAACCGGGCCTCATAAGGACAGGCCTGAATACAGTAGCCGCAGCCGATGCACATAGTGTTGTCAATCACGACTATGCCATCCGCCCGTTTTGTGGTGGCCTTGGTGGGGCACACCTGTGTGCAGGCCGGTGTTTTGCAGTGGTTGCAAAGCCGCGGCAGATTGACTCTACGTGACACGCCCGACCGTTCAACCTCATATGTTGAGACGATGGTGCGGAACTTGCCTATCGGGATCTGATTTTCAATTGAACAGGCCACAGTGCAGGCCTGGCAGCCAATACACTTTCTGAGGTCGATGACCATGCCCCATACCGCGCCTTTTTGGACGCTTTCCGGTGACGCCAGAGCCTGTTCTGTAGTGTTGATAAGTGCCAGAGAGGTTGCTGTTGCCCCCAGCCCTTTCATGAAATTACGACGTGACTTGTCCATTCAGTTTGTTATCCTCCTATAATATTTGTCTTCTCTCATAATGAGAGAATGAGAGATGTAAGTGATTAATTCGTAAATCCCTTACTCAAGGTCTATGCCAAAGTTCTTATTTAGATTACTCAGGTGGTATAACGGCATGTAATTAAACAATAAAATAATTAAATACTGTTGGCCTGAATTTCCCTGCAGCGGCGAGCTGGTGCAAAATGCACCCTAAAAGGTTGCGCTTTGGTGAAATGTTGCAAAAAGCACTTCCTTTGGACGAATGATATGGGGCCGGGAAACTTGTCAGAGATAATTTTCTAACGATAGAAGGAGAGCACTTAGACGAAAAGACGGATGTCTCTTTGTCTAAGTGCTATTTTGCCTGCTGGCAGGACAGTACAGACTATCCATCGCCAACAAAACCAACAAGGCGGCTTAATTTATTTAAATAGTATGGTAATCTGAGCCATAAGCCGATTATCTACTGCGGAGTTCCAGTCATTATCTCTGATCTCATAATCAACTGTGGCTCTGGCCGCGGGACTGAAAAAGTACTGACTCCCCAAGGTCAGGGTATTTTGGGACACATTGCTGGAAAGGTCATTGCCGGAATCTGGATTATACTTGGCATATCTTATATCTAATTCTATTTTTTTATTCAGCACAGGCGGACGATAGCCCAAGTCAATATACCAGCCAAAGGCTTTTAAATCCGCATGCGGCACACCATGCCCGGAGACAGAGGTATTTTCAGTAAAAAATCTTTTGCCGGTCGGAACCGCCTTGCCGAGGAAGCTTGGCGCGTATATCCAGCCATTGGCCCAAATAGCCTCCGCGGTAAGATGCCCCGCACCACGGCTGCCAAAGTCCTTATTATAGTTAAAATCGACTCCGTAACGTTTGCGGCTTTGTTCGGTGGATGTACCGTTGGCGCCGGCGGCAAAGGTATAACCTGTTCTCTTACCGGTCATGAACCAGGCCCCGATCTGTATTTCCTGGCGTCGCGGCCCTTTGGAATTATTAAATATTTTGGCAAAGGTCAATTTGGCGGTAATATCTTTTTTCTTATCATTATCCTGGGAATTAATCCCGTTACCGTTACTAAGCATCAGGGCATAGGAAAACTCGTATTCTTTTTTATCGCCAAATCTCCACCAGTCAAAGGCCTGAGCGCCTATATCTCGAAAGGCCCCGACAGCGCGGTCTTTGCCAAACCGTTCCAGCATCAGCTGGTCAACAACATCCGAAAACTCAATATACTTATGGACATGAATAGCCTGCAGGGCATCAACTCCGATGGGCAGTTTAAACTGCCCAAAACGCAAACGGAGACCAGGGAGATAATTTAAGGTGATACTGGCATCTGTGAGAGCGGCAAAATTGCTCTGACCGCCATTTGGATTTTCGGTTATCCCGTTGCGGCCGAACTCTGTGAGCAGAAAGTAATCTATTTTACCCTCAGTCTTGGGCACTACGCCGCGAATTCCGGCCCGAGCCCGGCGGATATTAAAATCATTTTTACGAAAATCATCAGAAGGATTCACATTATCCTTTGACTGAAAATATGTAGGTTGTATAAAGCCCCAAATCTTTACCGTTTTGGCTCCCGGCTTTTCCGTTCCCTGTAATTGAACCCAATTGGCTCCCTGTGACCTTCCTGGTGCAGCCAGACAAATGGCGGCGGTCAGAAAAATCGCCATGGGCAAAGTCATCTTCTTGTTTCTTCTCATTTTACTCTCCTTTCTATAGTGTTATGGTAATTACTAATAGTCTTCCCAATAACGGCCATGCCATAGAAAACCCTCCTTTTCTATTTGCACCGCAGAATTTTATGAACTATTGCACTTTGATATAGGCGAAGCCCCGCCCCTCTAACTCTACAAGCCGTACCTGGGCAGAAGGAACTACATTGACAAAGGATTTGAGCCTGCTCTTATCAATATGGGTTCTCTGCAGGGTAATGTTGCACTGCTCAAACTTGACATCATAGGCATCCGCCAGGCTCTGCATCATCTCAGCTATCGATTTGGCGATTTTTGGTGGAATTTTGTTCCCCGCAAATTTGGTGCCTTTCACATTTTTAATCATGAACTGCACTCCGGCTGAATTCGACACCAGCCGGACGTCATAATCAATATTTTTGACGGTGTAATAATTTACGAGATTATAGATATTATGGAGTGTGGCATTCATTCGCTTAGCATTGCCAAAATCAACATGGTAAACAGCCTTTTGCACTCCAGTATCCCCCGCCTTACTAAATGACGGCAACATCAGCATTCCCAACAACGCAAAACCCAAGACAAAACCAGGTACCAGCCTTTTCAGTGTCATAACGATATCTCCTTATTTTAATTACCTGCCATTTGTTCAAACGACAGTTTAGATTTACTAACGAAAAAGCAATGATTGTGCCGGAAAGAGGTAATACTATCTTTCATGGGCCCAACTACCTGTTTTTTCATAAAGATTTTTATCTTGACTTAAAATTTGGCAAAGAGTATCTATTTAATTAAGGTGCATTGTGCACCGCAGGAGGAATATCCCCGCAACCCGTGAGTGCATAACTGCACCGACAGAAAAGGGGCTGGCTCAATGATCAAATTGCATATTCGTCAGAAAATTTTGCTTACTATGCTGGTGGTATTTATTCCATCTCTGTTATTTCTCTCTTTTTTGATTATCAACTCTACAAGCGAGATATTACGCGCCAACGTAACCCGGGAAGTCAGAAGCCTGGCCGCAAAGTCATCCCAAAGTCTGGATGATCTGGTACAGAATTCGAAAAAAACATTATTGGTTATCGCCAAAACTCCATCGGTCTTGGGTTTTATTGATGCCCTGAACCGCCATGACATTAAGTTGTCGGCGCAGCGGCTTGATAAGATGGAGAAGGACTTCCTCAACTTTCAGAAGCTTGATCGGACGATTCAGGCTATCCGTTTTATAGATCCCCAGGGCAGAGTTCTCGCCAAGGTCAGGGAAGGGGTCATTATTCCGCGCAAAGGTCCATTCGTGCCATATCTAAAGGTGCGGGAAATAAGTTCTAAAAAAGACAGACAGTTTTTTAAAAATGCTATAATTTCAAAAAAGGGAGAAATTTCGATATCCAATATGGGACTTGGGTGGATGGACGGTGATGTTAAATGGTGTCCAGCCATGGTCAGGTTCTCAACGCCATTTTTTCTGGCAGATGGTCAGCGCGCTGGAATACTGACCATTAATGTATGGGGCGAAACCGCCGGCCTTACCATTAATCGGCTCATTTCAAAGAACGAAGGCTCCGCCTTTCTGATAGAACGTAATAAGGGTAATCAAGATCGCAACGGCATCTATATCTTTCACCAAAACCAGGCCTGCGAATTTGGCAACCAGACTGGAAGTAAAATTACCGTATTCAAGCAGTATCCGAAATTCATAACCGATGCCTGGATGAACACGGATGAAGGGGTCAATATTCAACCAGGCTCGAGAGACATTATCGCGCACCGTTTTTATTCCCCTTTCCACCGCGAAGATAAGGGCTGGGTAGTGGTAGTTAATGCCAAACGAAAGTTCTTTATGGCCCCTCTGACCACTATCAAACACATGATACTATGGAGTACAGCATTGATTTTGGTCTTGATGGTTACAGCCGCTTTCTGGTTTGCCAACTCAATTACCCGGCCCATCAAGGAGGTGATTGACGGCACCCATAGCATAGGGAAAAACTTGAGTTGCCGGATACCCGTTCGTTCTGATGATGAGGTCGGGGCACTGGCCCAGGAAATAAATCTGATGGCCGCTGATCTTGAACGACATCTTGCTGATAAGGAAAAAATAGCCGAGCGGATTTGCCAGTCTGAAAAGCTGGCCTCAATTGGCGAAATGGCAGCCGGAATAGCGCATGAATTAAATACCCCCTTAGGAAATGCCAGGGCGATTGCCACCCTGGCTATGCAGGATATGAAAAACGATAAATACGACCCAGCGGCATTAAATAGAGATCTTGCTGACATCCTTGAACAAACTGACAAATGTTCGTGGATTATTTCAGGTATGTTAAGTTTTGCCCGGCAGCAAAACCCGGAATTTACCTATCAAGACATCAACGAGTTGGTTGAAAGCTCTATTTCTTTGCTCCGCATACGCTCCAGGGAAAAGGGCATCAGCATACTTTTTGAAAAAAAGGGTAAGCTTCCTCCTTTGAAAATCGATGGCCATCAAATGCAGCAGGTATTTGTCAATATTCTGCTTAATGCGGTGGATGCCCTGAATCAGGGAGGGCAGATTGCAATTCGTTCCAGAACCATCACCAACAAGATAGCCATTCAGTTTATTGATACTGGGGCAGGGATTGAATCGGAGCAATTGGATAAAATATTTGATCCATTTTTTACCACCAAGGAGGTTGGCAAAGGTACCGGACTTGGCCTGTCGGTAAGTTATGGTATCGTTAAAAATCATGGCGGTACCATTGAGGTGGAATCAATTCCGAATGAAGGTACTGTGTTTACCGTTTTCCTTCCCACTGGAGATAATTTGAATGGTTAGAGTAATTGTGGTTGATGACGATCCTACGGCCCGTAAAGTTTTGACCCGCATGCTGAGTCCTGAATACAAGGTAACTTCTTTTTCCAATGGGGCAGAGGCCTTTAGCTACTTCACAACTAAAGGTGCCGATATAATCCTCACCGATATGAAGATGCCGAAGATGGATGGTCTTGAATTATTGACCCAGGTTAAGACAATTGCTCCGGAGACGATTGTTTTTATGATTACCGGATTTTCAACGGTTAATTCCGCAGTCGCCGCCCTCAAAAATGGCGCCTATGATTATATTCCCAAACCATTTGCGCCCAATGATGTCCTGATAAGAATAAAGCGGGCTTTAAAGGAAAAAAGTCTGGAAGAGGATGCCTGTCATTATCAGCAGGAGAGACGGCTGGAAATTGACAAGTATAATTTTGTGACCAAGCATCCCGGGACGCTCGAAATTATAGAAATGGTCAAAAAGGTTGCTCATACTGACAGCACGGTATTGATCCAGGGAGAAACCGGCGTTGGGAAAGAGTTAATTGCCCGGATGATCCACAAATGGAGTCCACGCCGGGAACACGCCTTTGTACCGATTAACTGCAGCGCCTTATCGGCGGGGATTATGGAAAGTGAACTTTTCGGACATGAGAAGGGAGCCTTTACCGGGGCGGCGGACACACGCATAGGTTTTTTTGAACTGGCCGACAAAGGCACTATTTTGCTCGACGAAATCGGCACCACGGATCAGCAGTTTCAAGTAAAACTTTTGCGTGTTCTACAAGACAAATTTATTTACCGGGTTGGCAGTCCAACGGCTAAATATATAGACGCGCGGATAATTGCCTCCACAAATCAAGATTTGAAAAAGGAGGCAATAACGGATTTGTTTAGAAGTGATCTCTATTATCGCCTCAGCGTGGTCACTATTAATATGCCGCCCTTGCGTGAAAGAGGTGATGATATTATTTTACTTGCTAATTTTTTCGTAGAAAAGCACAGGCATATCAATCCGCGGGTTGAGGCCATCTCATCCGCGGGGCTTATGGCATTAATGAATTACGATTACCCCGGAAATGTCCGGGAGCTGGAAAACATTATAGAACGAGCCATGATCTTAGAAAGCACCAGCCAGTTAACCCCAGCCAGCCTGTTAATGAATTCTACCTCTATATCATCCAACCAACCGGCTCAGGGAGCATCGTCCTTAGTGCAGCCAAAATCACCAAACCATGGTGAAGAATTTCATTTAAAATTGGCGGAAAAGAAATGCATTCTTAATGTGCTGCGATTATGTGAGGGGAAAAAGCTTACGGCCGCGAAGATGTTAGGGATAAACAAAACGACTTTATGGCGCAAAATGAAAAAATATGACATAAAAGTTGAATTATAGTGGTTCATGACCTGCCAGTTACCTGTATTTCAGCGGGGGCTGAATTCCACCTCGGAAGGTAGGCTAACCACCGGGCAGCACTATATGTTCCTCCTTCGGCTCAATCCCGCGCCCTGTTAACGCAGCCCAGGGCGATTAAAAAGATAACCGTGCCGGTTGCCGCCAGCCCGGCAGATTGGCGATGGGGAAAAAGGTGCCGCCGAGAAAGGCCATGGGGGTGATTACGAAGTTGACCAGCAGGCTTTGATCGGCGCGGTTTTTTACCAGCATGGGGGAAAAAGGAAAAAAATGGGGACGTCTATGATTTCATGTGTTTCGTGTAATAATTGATGGTCTCGTAAAAACTATGCTTGCAAATTAAGAATTATCTTTCTTGGTTTATTTTGAAACAATTTTTACACATAAGGCAATCATATGTAAGTGTATGTTCAGACACAGAGCCATCTCTTATTTTATACCTAAGTCAATAAAGCAACAACGTCCCCCTTTGCATCCCTGATCCTGGGCGTTATGTGCAAAAATATATCTCAGCTGGTATATACCTTGACATAAAGCAGGAGATGATATATATTTCTTGGTATAGATTGTGCAATTTTACTATGAGGTGACAAATGGACACTGCTAAGCTTTTTATCAACGGACGAAGTCAGGCTGTACGCTTACCAAAATCGTACCGATTTGAAGGTAAAGAAGTATATGTAAAAAAAGTATCTGAAGGGGTTCTTCTTTTGCCTAAAGACCAGACAATATGGGATGCTTGGGAAAGAAATTTACAAAAATATGATTCACCATTTATGGTAGAACGAAATCAACCTGAGTCCCAACAACACAGAGAAGGTCTATATGATGTTTTTGATTGATACAAATATTTGCATATACATCATGAATGATCATCCGCCAGAGGTTATTCAGAAATTTAGGGAAATAGGCGT
>DRPV01000140.1 GCA_011330685.1 Desulfobacterales bacterium | reverse complement strand
TTTGACCGCTCCGGCCAGTTGAATGGCGCCGCCGAAGAGCAGAAGCTTTTCGGTGAGGGTGGTTTTGCCGGCATCGGGGTGACTGATAATCCCGAAGGTGCGGCAACGTTCTATATGTTGCTTGTATAGGCTCATTATTGTCAGAGGGCAGAAATCAGAAGACAGAAGTCAGAAAACAGAGGACAGAATAGTTACCGCCTGCGGCGTTTGGAACTGCGGACTGTCGATTCTTGCGTATTCTATTTTTATTGTTCGTGTCCGCGCTTATCCGAAGTCTGCGCTTATCTATTATGCCCGTGAGGTGGGCTTGATGGTTTATCCGTTTTTTATATTTCTTATGTATTCCTGGCCGCTGTTATTACCACATAACAGTTAAAAAATAAACCTCAAGCTGTATTCCGGTCTCTGCCTGCCGCCTTGACATTATAGATGGCTGCACTTATTTGTTTGTTTACGGCGAATATTGTTAACCGGCAAGGTATCTAATATAAGGAGAACAAAAATGCAAAATGATAAATTCACTTTAAAATCACAAGAGGCTCTGCAGAACAGCCAGCGTATCGCCGAGCAGAACGGTCAGCAGGAGATTGTGGCTGAACATCTGCTGCAGGCCATTTTGGAGCAGCAGGAGGGGGCTGTGGTTCCGGTTCTGCAAAAGATGGGGGTGACGCCGGAGACGGTAAGTGCCGAAGCGCAGCGCCTGTTGAGCAGTCTGCCCAAGGTCTCGGGCAGCGGCTTTGGCCAAGTCTATCTCTCTGCCGCCCTTAAAAAGACCATTGATGAGGCCTTTAAACTTGCCTCCAAGATGCAGGATGAGTATGTCAGTCAGGAGCATCTGTTTATGGCCATCCTGGAGGAAAAGGGCTCGGCGGTGGCCAAGGCCCTGCAGGGGCTTGGCATAAACTCTAAATCATTTATGCAGGCCCTGGCCGCTATTCGCGGTAGTCAGCGGGTTACCGACCCTGATCCCGAGGGTAAATATCAGGCCCTGGAAAAATATGGCCGCAACCTGACCCTGCTGGCCAAACAGGGGAAGCTCGATCCGGTTATCGGCCGTGATGACGAGGTGCGGCGGGTAGTGCAGGTACTGGCTCGGCGCACCAAGAATAATCCTGTCCTCATCGGCGAGCCGGGGGTGGGGAAGACCGCCATTGTCGAGGGCCTGGCCCAGCGCATCGTTATGGGAGATATCCCGGAGAGTTTAAGCAATAAACAGGTCGTGGCCTTAGACATCGGGGCTCTGCTGGCCGGGGCAAAATACCGGGGTGAGTTCGAGGATCGTCTGAAGGCCGTTTTAAAGGAGGTCGAGAACCGGGCCGGTGAGATTATTCTTTTTATTGATGAGATTCATACCCTGGTGGGGGCCGGGGCCTCAGAAGGGGCCATGGACGCCTCCAATATGCTTAAACCCGCCCTGGCGAGGGGTGAACTGCATTGCGTCGGGGCCACCACCTTAAACGAATTCCGCACTATTGAGCGCGATCCGGCCCTGGAACGTCGTTTTCAGCAGGTTCTGGTGCAGGAGCCCAGTTTAGACGATACCATTGCCATCCTGCGTGGTATCAAGGAAAAATACGAGGTGCATCACGGCATCCGGATCACCGATGCCGCCACCGTGGCCGCCGCTACCCTCTCCAACCGCTATATTTCTGATCGTTTTCTGCCTGATAAGGCCATTGACCTGATTGATGAGGCCAGCTCCAGGCTGCGGATTGAGATTGATTCCATGCCCACCGAGATTGATGAGATTGACCGTCGGCGTATTAAGCTGGAGATTGAGCGTGAGGCCTTGAAAAAGGAGAAAGACGCGGCATCCAAGGAGCGTCTGGCTAAGGTGGAGGCCGAGCTGGCCGATGTCAACGAGACCTTGAACAGCATGAAGGGTCACTGGACGCTGGAGAAGGATAAAATTCAGCAAATAAGAAAGGTCAAGGGTGAGATAGATGAGGCCAGGGTAGAGGAACAGCAGGCCGAGAGGCGGGGCGATTTAAGCCGGGTGGCCGAAATCCGCTATGGTCTGATAGCTGAATTAGAGAAGAAGCTCGCGGCCGCCAACGAGGAACTGCAGGCCATTCAAAAGGATCGGAAGATGCTCAAAGAGGAGGTGGACGAAGAGGACGTCGCCCAGGTAGTGGCCAAGTGGACGGGGATTCCCGTGGATCGTCTGCTGGCCGGAGAGCAGGAAAAGCTGGTCAAGGCCGATGAGTATCTGGCCCGGCGGGTAGTGGGTCAGGAACGGGCTATTCATGCCGTGGCCAATGCCGTGCGCCGTTCGCGGGCCGGGCTCCAGGATCCCAACCGGCCCCTGGGTGCCTTTATCTTCCTCGGCCCCACCGGAGTGGGGAAGACGGAACTGGCTCGAACCCTGGCCGATTTTCTCTTTGACAGTGAGCAATCCATGATCCGACTCGACATGTCGGAGTTTATGGAGAAACACTCCGTTGCCCGTCTCATCGGGGCGCCTCCCGGCTATGTGGGCTACGACCAGGGCGGCTATCTCACCGAGGCGGTACGGCGGCGGCCATATTCGGTTATCCTCTTTGATGAGATTGAGAAGGCTCATCCCGATGTCTTTAATGTTCTGCTCCAGATTCTGGACGATGGGCGGATGACGGATGGCAAGGGCCGGACGGTTGATTTCAAGAACACCATCCTGATTATGACCTCCAATCTCGGTAGTCAGCTGATTATGGATATGGGCGGCAAAGAGACCCCGGAATTACGGGCCAGACTGGACGAGATGCTGCATCGGCAGTTTAAGCCGGAATTTTTAAATCGCATTGATGAAATAATCACCTTTCACAGTCTTACGAGGGAGCATCTTGCCAAAATCGTGGAGATTCAACTGGCCTCTCTCTTAGAGCGGGTGGCTGAACGTAATATAAAACTGGATTTCAGTGCCGGGGCAAAGGACTTTCTTATTCAGGCCGGTTTTGACCCAGCCTTTGGAGCCCGGCCCTTAAAACGCGCTATCCAGCATTATGTCCAGGACGCCCTGGCCATGAAAATTCTCGAAGGCAGCTTTAAGGATGGGGATACTGTAAAGGTAGAGGCGGCCGCCAATGGCGAGGGGTTGGAATTCACGTAAGCGCTCCATGAACACCACCCTGCACACGTTCCAATCCCGCGATATACCGATGTATAACCGCGGGGTTGGAACGTGCACATGGCGGCGCTCCTGAAACGCTTACAGTTAGGGGGGTATATGAACTTGGGTGTGGTTAATTGATCGCTTGCGAATTCACCCGATAAGGCTCTTTTGATGTTACAGAACATACCGAAATAACAAAATACAAAAAACAGAAAGAACAGAAAATATGAATAATAATGATGAAGAGGCGCTGATAGAGCAATTACGGATAAAAACGGAGGATTGTTATGTCAGTAGTAAGATGTGTTGTTCCGAATCAATAATCTATGCTTTAAATCATGCCTTAAATGGTGGTCTGGAAGATGAAACCGCGATGCGGGTAGGGGCGGGGTTCTGCGGCGGTATGGGAGCCAATGAGGGCTGCGGGGCTCTGAACGGAGCCATCTTTGTTCTGGGTCTGCTGCTTACCGCCAATGAACCCCACAGCCGCAGAACCAATAAAAAAATTCGTTCAGTGAGCGCTGAATTACGTAATAAATTCAAGAAAAGGTTTAAATATGAAAAATGCGCTGATTTGACTAAGGCCCAAAAGGGAAATCACCAGGCCAGACTCTGTAACTGTCAGAATATTACCGGTATAAGTGCCGAGCTGGCAGCGAGAATTATTCTTCGGCACCGCCCGGAACTGGCCTCTGAGGTGGATACCGAATTCTTAGCCGTTCAAGAGAGCGCGGTCGGCGGTCTGGTCAAGAAAATTCGTTCTTCTCTCGGGCTATGATTCCGGCTCAAATTCATTTTTCCCCGCCCCGCATACAGGGCACACCCACTCCTCCGGCAGGTCATCAAAAGGAGTTCCAGGGGATATACCATTCTTGGGATCACCGGCTTCAGGATCATAGACATAACCGCATACCGTGCATACGTAATTCATTTTTTCTCCCCCCTTGTGTAATACATCCCGGCGGTCAGCCGGGCTGTATTCTGTTTAAAAACTAACCGGCAGTTTAACGGAACCGAATAACTGCTGATCAGGAGCATATATAATGATAGGGCATAAACGAGGAATAGGCAAAAAAATTATTATCGCCTTTATCATTGTACTCCTGATGGTTGTTTTTCGCTATTATGATTTGGGCCAATATATTACTCTGGCCTATCTTAAGAGCTCCCAAGCTCGTTTCCTGGCCTTGTATCAAGCTGACCGGCTATTGGTGATCTCAGCTTATATGGGGATTTATATTCTGGTCACTGCCCTGTCTCTGCCGGGAGCGGTGGTGCTGACCCTGGCCGGCGGCGGTTTATTTGGCCTGCTTGTGGGAACGGTGGTGGTTTCCATTGCCAGCACCATTGGGGCCACCCTGGCCTGCCTGGTTTCCCGTTTTCTGCTGCGGGAATGGGTGGCGGCTAAATTCGGCGCAAAACTAACGGCCATTAACGAGGGGATTGAACGGGAGGGCGCCTTTTACCTTTTTACCCTGCGTCTGGTGCCTGTCTTTCCCTTTTTTATGGTTAATCTGCTTATGGGCCTTACCCAAATGCGGCTTTTTACCTATTTCTGGGTCTCTCAATTAGGGATGCTGGCAGGGACTATTGTCTATGTGAACGCGGGTAAAGAGCTGGCCGGGATAGATTCGTTAAGCGGTATTATGTCACCGGGGCTGCTGGCCTCCTTTGTAGTTCTCGGCCTTTTCCCCATTGCGGCCAGGAAGGGAGTGGCCCTGTATAAAAAAAATAAAAAACGCCGATTGTCTGCTTTATAAACAAGAAAAACAGGGAAAACAGGGAAATACATGGCGAATTACGATTATGATATCGGGATTATCGGCGGCGGTGCCGCAGGGCTTACCGTGGCCTCCGGCGCGGCTCAGTTAGGGGCTAAAACCCTGGTGCTGGAGAAGGAAGCCAACCTGGGAGGTGACTGTCTCCACTTTGGCTGCGTCCCGAGCAAGACCCTGATTAAGAGTGCCCATGTCTATCATTTGATGAAGAACGGCCCCCATTTTGGCCTGCCTGCCCTTACTCCGCCGCCGGTTGATTTCCGGGCTCTGGCAGATCGTATTCGCGCGGTGGTGGCCGAAATTCAGCAGCATGATTCGGTGGAGCGTTTTTGTAAACTGGGGGCCAAAGTGGAATTCGGTTCCCCGGTCTTTGCCGATGAACATGTGATTGACCTCGACGGCCGGAGAATTTCGGCACGCACCTGGGTTATTGCCTCCGGTTCCTCGGCGGCTCTGCCGCGGGTTCCGGGTTTGGATACAACCCCCTTTCTCACCAATCGTGATATCTTCTATCTCGACAAGCTCCCGGCTTCAATGATTATTCTGGGGGCCGGGCCCATTGCCATTGAGATGGCCCAGGCCTTTAACCGTTTGGGCTGCCGGATAACGGTGGTACAGCGCAGTGCTCAGATATTAAGTAAAGAGGACGAGGATATGGCGGCCGTTATCCAGGCGGAACTGGAGGGGGAGGGCGTTCGCTTTCGGCTTAATTCAACCCTGATAGAGGTCAGTGACGGCGGGGCGGAACGGCAGGTAGAGATTCGGGACGCGGCCGGGGGATCCGTCACCCTCAAGGCCGAGGCCCTGCTGGTGGCTCTGGGCCGTAGTGCCAATGTGGAGGGCCTGGGGCTGCGGGGTATTGACGTATCCTGTGATCAGCGGGGGATAAAGGTTAATGCACGTCTCAAGACTCGTCATAAACATATTTACGCGGCCGGCGACGTTATCGGCGGTTATCAATTCACCCACGTGGCGGGTTATGAGGGCGGAGTAGTCTTGAGCAACGCGATTTTCCATCTGCCAAAAAAGGCTGATTATACCTTTGTTCCCTGGTGCACTTACTGCCATCCAGAATTGGCCGGGATAGGTCTGACGGAGAAGGCGGCCCGGCAGGCGGGGGTTGATTACACGGTTTTCAAGGAGGACTTTGCTGCTAATGACCGGAGTCTGGCCGAGGGTGAGAGGGCGGGGATGATAAAACTTCTTCTCGATAAAAAGAAAAAACCACTGGGCATTCAGATTCTCGGCCCCCAGGCGGGTGATATATTAAGTGAATGGGTGGCGATTATGAATGGCGGCACGGGGTTGGCAAAAATTGCCGCGGCCATTCATCCTTATCCGACTTTAAGCGAGATTAATAAAAAGGTGGCCGGTTCAGTATTTACGCCTAAAATCTTCTCTGATACGATGCGTAAGGCCTTAAAATTTTTCTTCAGATTCAGGGGCCGGGCCTGTACCTGCGGTCAGGATATGAATGGTGAGTAAGTCAGCGCCGCGGGTGCTGACTTACTCAAGGGCTGGTAGACTTATGGCTAAGCTCAAAAAGGAACATCATCACCCATAACTGGTTCCGCGACCGGCGGCTCTTCCTGGCCGTAATTACCGCCCTGGCCGCCCTGGTTCTTGGGGGAGAGCATTTTCATCTCACGGGCAACAATCTCAGTGGTATAACGTTTATTGCCGTCTTTGTCGTCCCACTGCCGGGTTTGAATCCTGCCCTCTATATATACCTTTGAGCCCTTGGAAAGATACTCACCGCAGATCTCACCGAGACGGCCAAAGGCTACTATCCGGTGCCATTCCGTTCGTTCCTCTTTATTGCCGTCCTTAACCCAGGTCTCGGTGGTGGCGATATTGAAATTGGCAACCGCCGCCCCGCTCTGGGTGTAACGTACCTCCGGGTCGGCACCAAGGTTGCCGATGAGAATAGCTTTATTTACCATGACTTCTCCTTTATTTATGTGTAATTTTTTGTGATTTTTGGTTTTGCCAGCATATTAATAAATAATTTTATAACAAAGGTCAAAGGATAACTGAGGAGGATTGATTATGAACCACAGTATGCGGGCCATGGTCTTAAAAGAGCGGGGTAGCGGGCTGGAGTTATTGAACCTGCCGCGGCCGGAGGCGGGTGAAGGTCAGCTTTTAATCCAGGTTGAGTGCTGCGGGGTCTGCCGGACAGATCTCCATATAATCGACGGCGATCTGCATGATCCGCGTTTACCGTTAATCCCCGGCCACGAAATTGTCGGCCGGGTAGCGGCGGTGGGCGGCGGTGTTGACCGCTCCTGGCTGGGCCGCCGGGTGGGGGTACCCTGGCTGGGCGGGGTCTGCGGCCATTGCGGTTTTTGTACCAGCGGCCGGGAGAATCTTTGTGATGAGCCCCTCTTTACCGGTTATCAGATAAACGGTGGTTATGCCGAATACACGGTGGCCAATGTTGAGTTTTGTCTGCCTCTGCCGCCGTCATATGATTCCGCTCATGCCGCCCCCCTGCTCTGCGCCGGTCTCATCGGTTTTCGTTCGCTGCGCATGTGCGGCGAAGCGCGGCGGTTGGGGTTTTATGGCTTCGGGGCCGCCGCCCATATTATTACTCAGGTGGCCACGGCCCAGGGCCGCCAGGTTTACGCCTTTACCCGGCCGGGTGATGATCGCGGCCGGCAATTCGCCCGGCGGCTGGGGGCGGTCTGGGCCGGCGGCTCTGATGAACGGCCCCCCGTGGAGTTGGAGGCGGCGATTATCTTTGCCCCGGCCGGCCATCTCGTACCCCAGGCCTTACGGGTGCTTGAAAAAGGCGGCGTGGTGGTCTGCGCCGGAATTTATATGAGTGATATTCCCGCCTTTCCCTATGAGCTGCTGTGGGGTGAACGGCGGATATGTTCTGTGGCTAATCTAACCAGGGAGGACGGCCGGGAGTTTTTTGATTTTATCAGCCGTCACGCGGTCGAAACCGATATTACTGCCTATCCCCTGACCGCGGCTAATGAGGCGCTTGATGATGTGCGTCGGGGCCGGATTAAGGGTGCGGCAATTCTAATTAGCAGGCCTTTATAAAATTTCCCCGGATAAAATCAAGGCAGGCGTCAAGGTCTTTTAAGGACTGCATACGGGCGGCTAACCGATGGCCGAATTTTAGATTGGTGCTGAAATGCCAGGTGAATTCTTTTATCCGCCCTATGGCCATGCGGGGCGGGAAAAAATTTATAATTTCATTAAACAGCTCTTCATAGGTGCGGAGCAGGAACTCCGGGCTGATTATTTGTTCTATGCCGCATATTTCAGCGAATATCCAGGGCCTTCTTACCGCCGCTCGGCCAATCATTACCCCGTCACAACCGGTTTGAGCGGTCATTTTGAGACAATCTTCGCGGCTGTTGACATCACCATTGCCTATAACCGGGATTTTCACCATTTCTTTCAGATGGCCGATATACTCCCAGCGAGCCCGGCGTTTCAGCTTTTCAGTAGTCAGGCGGGGATGGAGGGTAACGGCGTCAACTCCGTTTCCTTCAATGACCGCGGCCAGCTCTTTAAGGAATACTAAATCGGGCTTCCTGCCGAGGCGGATCTTGACCGTCATGGCCTGGGGGGCTGCCTGGCGTACGGCCTTGATAATGGCATCAGTGAGTTTCAGATCCGATAATAGATGGCCGCCGGCCCGGCGGCGGGCTATATTGGGGGCGGGGCAGGCCAGGTTTAAGTCAATTATTTCGGCCTGGGTCAGGTGAGCCGCTCCCAGGGCCGCTTCTTCCGGGGTGGGAGCTACAATCTGCCAGGCCATGGGAT
>DRPV01000139.1 GCA_011330685.1 Desulfobacterales bacterium | reverse complement strand
ATTCCCCGCCCCTCTTTTTACTTTTCGGTATGCGGCTGACCGCCTACCTTTTCTCAGTGTTGATCGTCAATGGCCGGTACTACCTTGTTGAGCAGCCAGAAGAGAACGAATGGGGTTATTCCCACGGTTATGGCCCCGAAGAACCCTTCTTTGTAGGTCTCCAAACTGGTGGGCCAGAATGGCATATGGTAATGCATGAAACCGTTAAAGGAGAGCGAGAAGGCCTGCCCGCCGATGACGACATTCCAACGCATCATAAAGACCCCGAAGAGAATCAGGCTGAGGGAGACGATTAATCTCTTGATGGTGGGACGGGGCAGAAGCAGCATGACTAATGGAATGAAATTACCAAAGAAGTACTGCATAACGAATATTTTGATAAAGTCTTCCTGAAACATGATAGCACGGAGAATATCCCACGATTTCATGGCGGTGTAGCCCCGAAAAATCATGTCTAAAAATTCCAGAGAGATAGCGGCAATCAGGAAGGCAAGAAGATAGCGTTTAGTCTTGATCATGACATCCATTTCAACGCCGCCCAACTTCTTGATTGTCTCATCACCCCGGCCGCGGGCCAGGGTAGCTCTGAATTTCTTCCACTCCATAATAATGATATAGGTCAACATACAGAGGGCGATACCGGAGACCACGGCGCTCACGATAAAGATTACCGGCATGAGCGGTGACATCCACAGGGCATTGGCCTTCACCGAACCAAAGATGAAGCCGGCGTAACCATGCAGAAAACAGGCTACCGGGATACCGATGGCGGCCATGATTTTTACCGTCTTTTTGTCAACCGCGATGGCGCCGGGCTCTAAGTTGTAAGCTCCCAGGGTCAGGATATTATAAATAATCCGCATTACCCCGTTGCTGAAGCCTGGTTTGCCTTTGAGGGCGATGGTCTGTTCCACAAAGAACTGGCGGTAAACAAACCAGATTTCGGTTAAGACAATAACCGCGTAGGTGGAAAATACTATGCCGAAGGCGGAAATCGCCGAGGTAAAATGGGGGGTGAACATAACCTCTATGCCCCGGAGCGGCTGCTGCAGGTGAAAAAGAAGCGGCATCATAGCCACCGGCAGCAGGGCTAATGAAAATACCAGCGAGAAGCGGGCAATGGTACGTAAATCCTTCTGCCCGAAGACATGATAAAGCGAGGACAGAACAAATGCTCCAGCCACCAGCCCGGTCATGTATGGATAAAGGACAATCTGAATACTCCAGTAAATGAATTCGTTGGGATAGACAAAGCCGCTCTTGGTGGTCCAACTCAAACCATCTACAACTAATTGTGGTGTCATATTTTTACCTCACAGTCTCATCCAGGCCGATGTAATAGACCTGTGGCTTGGTGCCATATTCATCTTTAAGGATAGAGACCCTCTCAGTGTTAATTATTTTGGAGACCGGGTCATTGGGATCCTTCAGGTTGCCAATCTGCCGGGCTCCAAAGGGGCAGGCATTGACACAGGCCGTTTTCATGCCTTTGGAGATACGGTGATAGCAGAAGGTGCATTTATCCGCCACCTTGTATTTGGGGTGGAAAAATCTTGCTCCGTAAGGGCAGGCCATGATGCAATAGCCGCAGCCGATGCACCAGGTGCGGTCAATTAATACCACGCCGTCATTGGTCTGGAATGAGGCACCCACCGGGCAGACCTGGACGCAGGGCGGGTTCTCGCATTGATTACAGAGCTTCGGTAAAAAGTAGGCTTTGCGGATATCGTCAGGCTTTATATCATCACCCTCAATTACCGGCGAGGTGTAGCCGTCTCTGGCGCCCATGGGGCTGTCAATATGTTCTTTGCCGTCCTTGGTGATTACATAACGTTCAACCCAGGTTCTGGTTACCGGCAGATCATATGGTATAT
>DRPV01000138.1 GCA_011330685.1 Desulfobacterales bacterium | reverse complement strand
GCGGCTCTGAATACGGCCTTTGAATATGAGGAACCGACGCCTTTGGAGTGCAACTCCAAGGCCCCGGCGGTTGAATATTTATCCATTTTCAACATCATCTGACTAATATCACGAAAGGGGTAATGAATAATGGGGCAGGCAAGCTCCCCCGTCCTGCCCTGCACCCGCAGAGATTCATGCACCAGTTGCGGCGGCATACTGGCATTACCCCTCTTAAAGAGCCGTGTGCTTCGATCCGGCCACCAGCCGGCATGTCTGATCCAGCGGTTGAGAAAATAATTTTTTCTGGGCAGGGAATAGGCCTCACAGGAGGCGGCATTAAGAATATCTTTAATTTCCGCGGCGGTCTCCGGCGGCAGCCGTTCATCAGCATCAAGCAGCAGAATAAAATCTCCCGCGCATTGCTCAATGGCAAACTGTTTCTGCGCCCCAAAGCCACGCCAAGACTCATTAAACACCTTAGCGCCAAAGCTCTCCGCTATCTCCAAGGTACGATCCGTACTGCCGGAATCGACCACCACAACTTCATCAGCAAAAGCCGCACTATGCAGACAGTCGGGCAGGCGCTCCTCTTCGTTGTGGGTGATAATGGCGATGGAAAGTTTTTTTTTATTGAGGCGCATCTCATTATCTCTCAGAGAACTTTATTTTGCCCAAACGCAAGAAAACAATCCCGGCTGGATACAGGCAATCCACAGGCGCAAAGGCGGCTGGCAGACTAATTCACGAACCGACTATAATATCTTATTAGTGAACAAGCAACCAGAGGATATCCCTCTCATCCAAGTATAATTCAGTGCATCACGGGTTTTTTCTCCATCAGTCAAAATCAGGGGTGGTTTTTTGACTCTGCTCCAAAATACAGATATAATGGGTCGTCATGAAAACAAGATACATACAGAAACAGATCGTCAAGGATCTTAAGAAAAAAATGGTTTTCATCAGCGGCCCCAGACAGGTCGGCAAAACTACACTTGCCAAAGCTGTAATGACACCTGAATCTGCGTATCTGAACTGGGATATACCACGCCACCGACAGGCGATTTTATGCCGGGAACTGCCACTGAGCAAATTGTGGTGTTTTGATGAAATTCACAAATATAAGTCCTGGCGGGATTATCTGAAGGGCCTTTATGACGAATTCGTAACCGTTCACCTGCACCCCATCTTCGTCCGCTTCGGGGCCGAAACGAACGAACCTGGGGCACATCTGAACGGTTACAGTTTACGAGTTGAGGGTAATTTATTGCCTCTGCTGAACGGGTTACAAAAAAACAATAACATACCCAAGCAGGGAGGTTATTGTGAACGACGAAACCTTGTCAATTAATGGAGCTTACCAGTCTCGCCGCCCTCAAGCAGGTGCATGAGTTATTTCTGAACAGTTCCGCCAAGCCTATGGAAAGTTTTTCGTAACATTTAATGTGTTTTCACCTAACTTTAACGACAATTTTATCTCTTCAGTCAAAGAGATCAAGACATTGTTGCCATGGTAATACTATTGAGTTTTTTCTGGTCTGTTTTGACTCTCCCCCGTAGATTACGTATCCTTTTGAGGTGTTGCCAGAAATCTTCTGCCAGTAATTAATTCCCTTGAAGTAATCATTTGAAATCGTTTTCCCTGATTTTATTTCTACCGGTAAAAGGTCATCAATGGATCGTTCAATAAGACAATCGATCTCTTTACCATGCCGATCTCGCCAAAAATAGCAGACATTTGATCTCCCCCTATTATAATGATACTTGATAAATTCGGAGACAATAGCACTTTCAAAGATATTTCCTCGTAAAAAATGGGCTGATATCTGAGTCTCACTTTTAATGCCAAGAAGTGAACACAACAGGCCGGTATCCCAAAAATATAATTTTGGCATTTTTACCAGCCGTTTTTTAAATTTTTTATAATGTGGCTGCAGGGTAAAGATAATAAAACTTGTTTCCAGCAAGCTGAGCCATGATTTTACGGTATTATGGCTGACTCCCACGTCATCGGCAAGGGAAGAGAAATTAACAAGTTGCCCGACACGGCCGGCACACAACTTCAAAAACCGTTCAAAGCTGGCAAGGTTTGCGATATTTTTAATTAATCTGATGTCTCTTTCCAAGTATGTTGCGATATAACTTGGGAAAAAATCAGGCGGAGCAATGGACTTATCGTGGAGGCGGGGATACCCGCCGCGAAAGAGGTAACTTTCTAAGGGAAACTCATTTCCCATGTCTATCTCTTCAAGACTTAAGGGTAACAGCTGTAAAATTGCTGTGCGACCCGCGAGAGACTGAGAGATTTGTTCACTGAGTAGAAAATGCTGAGAACCTGTCAAAATAAACTGACCCGTTTCAGGTTGTTGGTCAGAATGGGTTTGGAGGTACGAAAGAAAATTTGGTACCCGTTGCACCTCATCAATGATTATCCTGGAACAATGCTCTTTGAGAAATCCCCTTGGATCCTCTGAAACATATAGCCTTGTGTCAGGATCCTCAAAGGAAATATATTGGTAGTCGGCGAAGACGTATTGTGCCAAAGTTGTCTTGCCTGATTGCCGAGGACCTATGATAGTAACAATTGGATATTGCCCGGCTAATTGCTCTATTTTTTTTGCAAGAATTCTTCGTATCATGATAAAATTTTACGAAAGTTGTTTTTATAGGAACCATACCACCGTAGCTCGAGTTGGACAAATTGTCAACGGATAAGTTAATTTGTCCAAAATGTTTCATCTTGCAATCACCACCCTGCTGAGGTATAAAAAGACTACTAATATTACTGAGCAAGGAGGCTATTGTGAACAAGGAGACATTATCAATTGTACTTTTTGAATGGCAGAGCATAATTCGTCAACGCTCAGGAGTCACCAGGCAATTGGAAGGAAAGATTGTCGATGCCATGGGCTCCAAACCCATAAAGATAGTCACCGGTTTCCGGCGGAGCGGTAAATCATTCCTGGTACAGCAGGTCG
>DRPV01000137.1 GCA_011330685.1 Desulfobacterales bacterium | reverse complement strand
TTAAGAAAATATACCCATTCGTCCAGGGTGTCTTTGGCAATATCGTTGAAGTTATTTACTTTGAGCAGATAATATTCCGGGAAGATCTGGTAAACTTGGTCTTTTTTGTATAGTTTCTGCTGCTCTTCCGATAGATCCAATATATCTTGCCGGTGCAGGCCCTTAAATGATGTCTTGCCATGATAGATGTAATCTTCCCCCTGGCCTAAATCAAAATAAAGTATATTTACCGAAATTACCTTGACGATCTCTGAATATGGCTCGCTTTCCTGAATATGTTCGGTCACAACCTTTGAAGTACCGAAAAGTATTCGCTGTAGATAATCGAATTCTCTCTCATACTGCACTTCTATAATGACGATCTCGTCGTCCTGGTTTTTTACCTTCAGGTCAACCCGATTAAGTTTGTCACGCCTGTCTTCCTTGTTGCTCTCGCTTTCAAGTATTTCTATGATCTGGATATCAGTTTTAAGAAGTTCGCTCAAGAACCCCTCTAATATTTCAAAGTTGGCCTTGCTTCGTAAAAGCTTTTTCATGGCCCAATCGAAACTGATTAATCGTCTGCGCGGCATTGTTTCACCTATCTAAAGTTGTTTGAGCTGAATTTTAAGGGGGCAAATTTTGCTTTTGACTGTTGCCCTATGTCTGGTGCCTCTGTGAGCAAAAAACACTTATCGTAGATCTCATGCCCAGTTTCTGTCTGCCGACATTTTTTATCTGGGCAACAAGAATGGAATCGAATTTTTGTGACTTGTCAGCATCCAATTGCTTGACTCCGATCAAAAGTTCATGGCGCAGTTCTTCTAACATTGCCTGGCGTTGATCTTCTTTATTTTGCAAAAGGCGCAAACCATCACGGATAACCTCACTTGATGATTTGTATTGCCCGGACTTTACTTTGCCTGTAACCCATTCATTCATTTCTGTAGTCAAAGATACATTCATAACAACCTCCTTATTGATCTTTACTCTAAAATAACAATGTCCATTGTTGCCATGGTAAAAAAAGGGGGTAAAGGGGACAGGCGAATAATGCTTGACGGTATTTGCTTATATTGTTAGGAGGGATAAAGGGGACGTTGTTGTTTTATTGCTTTACACTTTGGCTACTTTTACCCCCCTTGAGCAGGGGAAAAATTAAATCTCTCAGCATAAAACCAAAAAATGAGCGAATTATTTGAATCAACTTCCATCGCGGGAATGAATCTCCCGAATAGATTTATCCGTTCCGCGACCTGGGAGGGATTGGCGGCACCAGATGGTGCTGTTACCGCCAGGTTAATTGACCGAATGGTGGAACTTGCCAGAGGCGGTGTGGGGTTAATTATCAGCAGCCACACTTATATATCCCAGGAAGGACAGGCAACGCCGTGGCAGTTAGGGGTTTATAAGGATGAATTAGTACCGGGTTTAAAAGAACTGACCACCGAAGTTCACGCAAACGGCGGTAAAATTATTCTGCAATTAGCCCATGCCGGAATTTACGCCGAAAAATCCCTGAGCGGGCAGCCGCCGCTGACGGTATCAGATATTGAAGGTTCAGCCGGGGCAGAAGGCAGGGAAATAACCCGGAATGGAATAAAAAGACTGATCAAATCCTACACCACGGCAGCAAGGCGGGCCCTGGAGGCCGGCTTTGACGGTATTCAGATTCACTCGGCTCACGGCTATCTGCTCAGCCAGTTTATGTCCCCTGTTTTCAATAAACGCCGGGATGAATATGGGGGCTCAATTACCAACAGAGTTAGAATTCATCTCGAAATTTACCGCTCCGTAAGAAAGACCGTTGGTGAACAATTCCCAATTTTAATAAAGATGAACTGTGGAGATTTTGTTGATAACGGCCTTGATATCAAGGAGTCCGTTCAGGCAGCAAAATTAATGGCTGCCGCCGGATTCAACGCCATTGAACTAAGCGGCGGTTTTATTAAGACAGGCAAATTATCTCCCAGCCGGCCCGGCATTAATTCCCAGGATAAAGAGGCATATTTTCAAAAATACGGCCGTGAAATCAAGAATGAAATCACCATCCCCCTGATTCTGGTAGGCGGTATCCGTTCTTTTGAAATTGCGGAAAAAATCATTCAGGAAGGCACGGCAGACTATATCTCCATGAGCCGTCCTTTTATCAGGGAACCAGACCTGATAAACCGCTGGCAATCAGGCGATAGAGAAAAAGCAAAATGTATATCCGATAATTTGTGTTTTAATCCCGGTTTTGCTGGAAAGGGGATATATTGTGTAACCGAAGAACGGGAAGCGGAGAGGAAAAATTCCAAATTATCATAAAAAGGGTTACTAATGATATTGAATATAAAAAGATATGGGTTACAATCTCCAAATTACATTATTTTTAAAATAGAGGCCGGATATACCCGGTTGCTAATCTGACAGGAACGTAAGCGCCCCATGAACACCACCCTGCACACGTTCCAACCCCGCGATATACCGATGTATAATCGCGGGATTGGAACGTGCACATGGCGGTGTCCCTGAAGCGCTTACAGTTAGGGAGGTTATATGAAGTTGGGTGTGGTTAATTGATCGCTTACACAGGAACTAATAAAAGAAGAGGATTGGAAAAATGACTGAATTCAAGGGAGCTTATACGGCAATTGTCACACCGTTCATTGACGGCGTGCTTGACGAACAGGGGTTAACGGATCTTATTGAGTTTCAGATAAAAGACGGTATTAACGGCATTGTGCCATGCGGCACCACCGGCGAATCCGCCACCCTGAGCCATGAAGAGCACCACAAGGTTATTGAATTAACCATTAAAACCGCCGGGGGACGGGTGCCGATTCTGGCTGGTTCCGGCTCCAACAGCACATCTGAGACCATTGAGCTCACCAAATATGCCAAGGCGGCCGGGGCAGACGGTTCGCTGATGATTACCCCCTACTACAACCGCCCATCCCAGGAGGGATTGTACCAGCATTTTAAGGCGGCGGCCGAGGCGGTGGATATCCCCATTGTTATGTACAATGTTCCCTCCCGCACCGGGATTAACATGCTGCCTGAGACCGTGGCCCGCTGCGCCGAAATTGACAATATTATCGGTATTAAGGAGGCCACCGCCAATCTGAACCAGATAAGTGAGGTTATCCGCCTCTGTCCCGCTGATTTTACCGTCCTCTCCGGTGATGATTTTACCTCCCTTGCCACCGTGGCCATTGGCGGTAAGGGGGTAATATCGGTAACCTCCAATGTGGCGCCTGGTGATATGGCAAAGCTTATGGCCCACGCCCTGAACGGCGATTTTGCCGCGGCCCGCGAGGTTCATTACCGGATTTTCCCCCTGATGCAGGCTATGTTTTATGAATGTAACCCCGTACCGGCCAAAAAGACACTGGAATTAATGGCTAAAATAAAATCCGGCACTCCCCGTCTGCCCCTGGCCTCCATAAGCGCCCCAAATCTTGAGCGCCTGAAAAAGGCCATTGCCGACTATGGACTTATTTAACTTTTGTAACCGTTCACCTGCACCCAAACTGGAGTTAGAAAAATGACCAAGGTTATTATCGCCGGAGCCGGCGGCCGCATGGGCCGCAGAATCGGCCATATGGTAAATGAACACAAGGCCTTACAGATAGCGGGCGGCTTTGAACGCCCCGGCAGCCCGGATATCGGCGTAGATATTGGAGAGTTAAGCGGCTGTGGACAGCTTGGGGTACAGGTCGTTGATAACCTGGAGACAATAATTGCCGCCGGTGACGTTATCATTGATTTTACCTTCCACGAGGCCACCATCAAAATTGCCCGGCTGGCGGCCAAATATAAAAAGGCCATGGTTATTGGTACCACCGGGCTCACCAATGATGAACTGACAGAATTAGGGCAGCTGGCCGGGGATTTTCCCTGCGTTCAGGCCCCCAATATGTCTGTGGGGGTAAACGTTCTCTTTAAAATAGCCGCCAAAATGGCCGCCGTTCTCGGTGATTCCTATGATATGGAGATTGTCGAGGCCCATCACCGAATGAAGAAGGATGCCCCCAGCGGCACGGCCTTAAAACTTGGCGAGGTCATGGCCGAGGCGGTGGATCGTAAATTAGACGAGGTCGGGGTCTACGCCCGGCACGGCATTATCGGCGAAAGAAGTGACACGGAGATAGGTATTCAGAGCATTCGCGGCGGTGATATCGTCGGCGAACATACCGCCTATTTCATCGGTGCCGGTGAACGGCTGGAGTTAAGCCATCGGGCCATGAGCCGGGATAATTTCGCCAAAGGCGCCGCGGTGGCCGCCGCCTGGGTCACAGAACAGGCCAACGGCATGTACACCATGTTCGATGTTTTGGGCCTGCAAGATTTTTAATGGCTTTAACCTTTATTGCCTTAGGCTCCAATCTTGGTGACTGCCAGGCCAATCTGTTAAAGGCCTGGCAGGGATTAAAGGGCGAAGGCATCATCCCCCTGGCCCTTTCCAGCCCCTACAAAACGGCCCCGGTGGGCATGACCTCCAGCTCCTGGTTCACCAACGCCGTGGGTATGATGGAGACCATAAAGACGCCGGCCTCTTTACTTGATACCCTGCTTAAATTAGAGACCAGGATGGGCCGGGATCGCGGCAGAGGGATGGATAGAATTATTGATCTTGATATCCTCTATTATAACGATCTAATCTGTCATGACCCAGACCTTGATCTGCCCCACCCGGAGATCGAGGGCCGTCTCTTTGTCCTGGCGCCCCTGACCGAATTGGCCCCCGATCATCCGCACCCGGTAACCGGCCTCAGCAGCCGCCAAATGCTGCGCCGTCTGGAGCGGCAAAACCACACTCAACAGATAAAAAAAACAACCTGGAAATAACATGATTCGTCTGGCAATTATTGCTGCTCTTATCTATATTATCTTTCGTCTCCTGACCAGAAGCGGCAGTTCAAAGCAGGGGCATGTATCTCCCCCGCCCCCGGATGACCTGTTGGTGGAAGATCCGGTATGTCACACCTATGTCCCCCAAAAGGACTCAGAATCATTACGAGTAAACGGCACTACTTATTATTTTTGCAGTAAAGAATGTCTGCAGAAATTTAAAACAAACCAAGGAGCCTGATTATGAAATTTTTTATTGATACCGCTGATACCGAGGAAATCCGCCAGGCCGTTGCCATTGGCATGGTTGACGGCGTAACCACCAATCCCTCCCTGATTTCCAAATCAGGTAAACCTTTTGAAGAGGTTATCAAAGAGATTACCGGTATTGTCGACGGCCCCATCAGCGCTGAGGTAATCAGCCTTGAAGCCGAAGGAATGGTGACCGAGGGCCGCAAATTAGCCGCCATTCACGATAATATAGTCATCAAGATCCCCATGACCACCGAGGGCCTGAAGGCCGCCAAAATGTTCAGCGCCGAGGGCATAAAGACCAATGTTACCCTGATTTTTTCCGCCACCCAGGCCCTGATGGCGGCCAAGGCTGGTGCCACCTATGCCAGCCCCTTTATCGGCCGCCTGGATGATATTTCTCATCCAGGCATGGATTTAATCAGTGATATCATGACCATTTATGATAACTACGGCTACCAGACCGAGGTTATCGTGGCCAGTATCCGCAGTCCTAATCACGTTTTGGATGCCGCCCTGATCGGGGCCGATATCGCTACCATCCCCTTCAAGGTAATTAACCAGTTAGCCCGGCATCCTCTGACAGACCGGGGAATTGAGAGCTTTTTGTCCGATTGGGAGAAACGCAAAAAATAAGGTAACTATCCAATTGCACTCCATCCATTTCCCCCCCTCACCTACAGGGGGGGGATGATTTTATTGTAAGCGCTCCATGAACGCCACCTTGTACAGAGAAAAGTTCACCTTATGACCAGACCTGTAAATGTCCGGGCTCTGGCCGTCAGGATTCTCTGCCGGCGGCAGGCCTCAAAAGCGGCCGTCGACCCGCTTATTGAAAAATATAACCCGCTCCTTAATGAACGAGACCGCCGTCTGTTAAAGGCCGTTATTTTCGGGGTGCTGCGTCAGCAGAATTCCCTTGATTTTATCCTGACCAAATTATCCACCCACCCCATAGCCAAGATGCGGCCGGTTACCCTCCAGGCCCTGCGGGCCGCGCTCTACCAGTTATTATGGATGGACCGCCTGCCGGATTCGGCAATTATCAACGAAACTATCAAGGCTTTACAGGGCGAGCGCCAGCCGCGCTGGCTCACCGGCTTTGTAAACGGAGTCTTGAGAGCGGCATGCCGCCGGCGGGAAAACTTAAAGAATGAACTAAAAAATCAGCCCCTTGTGACAGAGTGTAATCATCCGCAATGGCTGGTTGAGCGCTGGCTGAAACATTTTGGTAACGAAGAAACCCGCCTGATATGCGGAGCCTCGAACCAGG
>DRPV01000136.1 GCA_011330685.1 Desulfobacterales bacterium | reverse complement strand
TTATGGAAAAGTCCCTGATCGCAAAAGCCCTGGCGGAGACCCATGACAACCGTACCAAGGCCGCCGCCCTCCTGGAGATAAGCATCCCGGCCCTCCTTTATAAAATTAAAGAATATGGGCTTACCGACCTGCGAAATAAAGATTAGGCACCCTGTGAGCAGTTACGGTTGCAAGTTTATGGGAATTTTTGCCCCTACTGAATAGACTTCTGAGTTGTTCCGTCAAGGATGGTTTAAAAAAAATCGAAATTCGACATTCCTTGTTCGATATTCTGCGGTTCAAAATAATTTATTGCCATGCAAAACAATCAGTAAGGCCACTAATGACAGTTATTACCCTGACTACCGATTTTGGCCCCGGCAGCCATTATAGCGGCCAGATGAAGGGAGTGATCAGCAGCCGGGCGCCGCAGGCAGCGGTTGTTGATCTCTGCCATACCATCCGCCGCCACGACATCGCCCAGGCCGCCATGATAATTGAATCATCCTGGCGTTTTTTCCCCGCCGCGACCATCCATATCGTGGTGGTTGATCCGGGGGTGGGCGGTGGACGGCAGATTATCCTGCTGACGGTGGACGGTCATTATTTTATAGTCCCGGACAACGGGGTTGTGAGCCGTCTGCCGCTTGCTCATCCCCAGGCGAGGTGTTTTGTCGTCCAGCGCCCTGATCTTTATCTTAACCCCCTGAGCCGCACCTTTCACGGCCGGGACATAATGGCTCCGGTGGCCGCCCATCTCGCTTCGGGGGGCCGGCCCGCAGATTACGGCCCGCAGATTTCGATCCGCCGGTTAATCACCCTGCCGCCGATACCTCCCCCCAAATTTGAGGCAGGCAGACTGAACGGCGTAATTTTAGATATTGATTCCTTCGGCAATATAATAACCAATATCAAGGCCGCTGATCTGGCGCGCTTAGCAGGCCCGCCGGCCGCCCGGCTTAATAACCACCGGATAACTCTTATGGTTGAGAGCTATGAACAGGCGGCTCCCGGCGGAGCGCTTCTCATTATCAATAGTTCAGACGCCCTGGAAATTGCCGTAAATCAGGGCCGGGCGGCGGATTTATTAGAGGCCGAAATCGGCATGCCGGTAATTATTGAGGCGAACAGCAAAATATGAACAAAACATATCACCAGGAGTTAGAGCTTTTACGGCAGGACTGGCGGGATATCTCCCAGGCCTCTGGTCTGCCGGACGAGCAGGTCAGCGGCTTAACCTTAAACCCCAGACTCAAACTGCGGCAGGTAGAATGGCATGGTCTGACCGCCCGGCCGAATGATGAAAAGGCAGAGCCTGTTCCAGGGCGGGAGTTTATCCTCACCTATTATGATCCGGTCGGCGGCCCGGTACAGAAAACGGCTGACAATAATGATTTGCTGGCCATTAAGATCATGGCCGAAGGCCTCAGCCCCGCCGAAGCGGCCCAAGAGGGCGGGGTGCCGGTGGGTACCGTTGACCGTCTGCTCCAGGCGGCGGTGGACAGCGGTATCCTGCTCCAACCGCCTTCGGCAATCCGCCGGCCGCCATCCTTCCCCCGCGGCCGGGAAATTGCTGAAGATTTCATGGCGGCCCGGATATTCACCCTGCAATGGCATATTACTCAGAGCTGCGACCTCCACTGCCGTCATTGTTACGACCGCAGTCCCCGGCCCGCCATGCCTTACGCTCAGGGCTTACGCATTTTGGATGACCTCCGGGAATTTTGCCTCGAAAAAAATGTCCGGGGTCAAGTCTCATTTACCGGCGGCAACCCCTTGCTCTATCCCCATTTCATGGAACTGTACCAGGCGGCGGTGGACAGAAACCTGCAGGTGGCAATTCTGGGGAATCCCGCCGGTAGAGAGATAATGGCGAAAATCTGCGCCATCCAGCAGCCCGTCTTTTATCAGGTGAGCTTAGAGGGTTTAGAGGAACATAATGATTATATCAGAGGGCCGGGGCATTTCCAGCGCCTGCTGAAATTTCTAACCCTGCTGCGAGAATTTAATATTTATTCCGTGGTGATGCTGACTCTGACCAGGGCCAATATGGAGCAGGTTCTGCCCCTCGCTGAACTCTTACGAAATCAGGCGGATGAATTTACCTATAACCGCCTTGCCATGGTGGGTGAAGGGGCCAATCTCCAGTCGGTAAAGCCGGAGGAGTACGAGGATTTCGCGGCCCGCTATCTGACAAGCTGCCGCCATAATAATGTTCTGAGACCTAAAGACAATCTCCAAAACATCATTCTGCACCGCGAGAACCGTCCCCTTTTCGGCGGCTGCGCCGGTTATGGCTGCGGGGCGGCCTTTAATTTCTTTGCCATCCTGCCTGACGGCGAGGCCCACGCCTGCCGTAAACTGCCGTCATATATTGGTAACGCCTTTAAAGAAAAAATCAGCCATATATACAATGGCGAGCCGGCCCGCCGTTACCGGCAGGGCAGCGAGGCCTGCGCCAGTTGCGATATTCGGCCGGTATGTGGCGGCTGCCTGGCAGTGGCTCACGGCTTTGGCCTTAATATTTTTAAGGATAAAGACCCTTATTGTTTTCTTTAATTTTTCTCTAAATGACAGGCAACCCTTAACGATAAGCGACGGGAAAAATAGACCAGCAGAGCCGCCAGCATCCCGGCGGCAGCCACAAAGGACATAATCCAGTAGAAGACATCCACCCCATAATTATCGGTCACATAACCGCCGCTGGAGGTAGCGATGGAGCCCAGTCCGAATATGAGGAAAAAATTAACCCCAAAACCCATGCCGTGTGAAGCCTTGCGGGTGTATTTGGCAATAAGATAATTCTGGGCCGGCTGCCAGGCATAATAAATAAGGCTGAAGAGAGCGGCATAGACAATTAACGGGGTATTGGAATTCTGACTGATAAAATAAAGCAGGGGCGCGACGCAAAGAAAAATAAAGGCAGGAAAGAGCTCCGGTTTTTTCAGTTTATCGTTGATATAGCCCCCGAACCAGGCCCCGATAAGACCCATGGAGAGAACGGCCGTGGTCAGATAACCAGCCATAACCACCGGATGATCGTTGTTGGTAATAAAATGAACCTCCTGACGGAACAAGGCCGGAAAAAAGGTGAGGGAACCCCGGAAAATAAAACCGGAAAGGGTACTAACCAGAAAAAGAATCAGCAGCGAGATGGGAATCAAGACAAAACCGTCCCCCGTGCCGGTCTTTTCATCCTCAGGTACTTTATTACCCACCCGCTTTTTAAAGGTCTGCCGGAAGGAAAAATCAGCCTCCTCCGGAATTCTGGCCTTATAGAGGAAAAGAGCAAAACCCAGGCCGACAATTCCACAGATGATATAGGCCGAGCGCCAACTGTGAAAGAGCCATATACAGGAGGCGGCGAAGAGCGGGGTCAGAAAAAGGCCCACATTGCCCATCACCCCGTGAATACCAAGGGCTTTGCCCTTATTGACCGTCACCCGGCGGGCGATGAGAGAGAGTCCGGCCGGATGATGAATACTGGCAAACATCCCAAGCAAGGCGTAAGAGAGCGCGAACCACATCAGCCCATGCGACATTCCCACCAGCAGGGATGACATAGCCATGCCAATGACCCCCACGGTGAGTACCCGTTTGGAACCAAAACGATCGGCCAGCCAACCGGCTGGGAATGACCCCAGGCCATAAAGAAAATAACCAATATTGGCAATAATCCCAATATCCATAAAGCTCATGGAGTTTTCACCGGCAATGACCACCATCACTGCCGGGAAAATAGTCATAAAGCTGTGGGTAATAAAATGCGAGCAGCTGGCAAGAAGGACTACTTTATGTTCATCGGTCATTTATTTACCTTCCCAATCAATTTTCCGGCGCAGAAAGGGTTGATAAAAAACCTGGCCCAGATCCTTGTCATCATGTTTATCAAATATTGATTCTTCAATCTTCCGGCGGTCAATGGTGCCAAACCAGTTGTCAGGCGCCGCGACATCATAATCCTGCGCCTCGGCCACGGCGATATTATATTCACTGTTATCGTAGATATTATTATGGTCAATACGCACCTTGCGGGTCTGATAGAGATAGATCCCCTTTTTATTACCGGTAATCTCGTTATAGCTGATCTCCGCGTTGGCCTCCTCCTTGGGGAAGATACCGAAATATTTATTATTTTCAATGAGATTATGGCTGATAAGGGCCTTTGAATTACGAAAGCCGATACCACCCTTATTATCATAAATGTGGTTATGGGTAATCTTCAGATTGGAAATTTTGCCGTACCAGGGGACATTTTTAAGCTCTTCCGCCTTCTTGAAACTTATACCCACCCCGTTTTTGGCGATTTCATCATAGCTGATCACGGCCTCGCCCCCATGACTATGCACCCCGTCATAGGCGAACATGATCTTGCAGTATTCAATAATATTACCCCGGCTGCCGAGGAGATTAATCGCCCCCCAGTCCTTGGGACGGGCGTTAATGGCGGCCGAAGTAAAGACGATATGGCGCTCGGGAGTACCCCTGGCAATAATCCGGCCGCGGATGATGAGCTCTATCTCCGGGAAATAAGGAGATTCAGTCCCAAACATATTGGCCGGTGATTTTTCATCAACCCGTTTAAATTTAACCACCGTGCCGGGCTTAATGGTGAGGGTTATCCCCGGCGGCACGTAAATATCACCATTTACCAGTACTATCCCCGACCAGGTTGTGTTCTGCTTCAGGGTCTGTTTGTTAAGGGTGATGGTTTTCTGGTTCCCGGCGCAGGCGGTGAGCAGGAACATCAGGCTGAGGGTAATTAGACGTAATTTATTCATGGATTTTTCTCTGTACGGAATCACGGTATCGCCGGGGCATAATAATATTGGTAAGTTATTGCCCCTGCTGAATAGTTATAAAGATCGTAACCGTTCACCTGCACCCCATCTTCGTCCGTTTCGCCCCCCTCACGTACAGCGGGTACGCTTCGGAGGCCGAAACGAACGAACCTGGGGCACATCTGAACGGTTAC
>DRPV01000135.1 GCA_011330685.1 Desulfobacterales bacterium | reverse complement strand
GGAGCCTGCCGGGCGAATACGGCCCATAATGATCTCTGTCGGGGAGCCAGTGCCACAGCCGGTACCCTCATGGCCACCAACTCCGAGGAGTTACTGCGCCGGGGGGTGGAGACTGCCGCCATGGTCTGGGGCGATTTTCAGCGGGAACTGGGCTGGCAGCCGGAGGAAATTGACCGTTTTTTCTGCCACCAGGTGGGCCGGGCTCACGCCAGCCTGCTGATGGATACCCTGGGGCTGGAGCGGCGCAAGAATTTTGAGACTCTGGCCTCACTGGGCAATGTGGGATCGGTCTCCGCCCCCATTACCATGGCCATGGCCATTGAAGAGGGGCTGCTGAGGCCGGGAGAGCGGGCCGCCCTTCTGGGGATCGGCTCGGGAATTAATTGCCTGATGCTGGGGGTGGAGTGGTAAATGCGCCAATACCCATACCCCTTTCAACCCCGCCGGATTTCCATTGGCGGTCATGAGTTGTCCTATGTGGATGAGGGCCGGGGGCACGCGGTGCTTATGGTGCATGGTAATCCCACCTGGTCGTTTTTCTACCGTAATCTAATTATTTCCCTGCGCGGCCGCCGGCGGGCCATTGCCCTTGACCATCTCGGCTGCGGTCTCTCCGCCAAACCGCAGGATTACGCCTATACCCTGGAGAATCATATTGCCAACCTCACCGCCTTTGTGGAGGCCCTGGGGCTTGACAGGATCTCTCTCGTGATGCATGACTGGGGCGGGGCCATTGGCATGGGCTTTGCCGGTCGCTGCCCGGAGAAGATCAGCTCGCTCACCATCCTGAATACCGGGGCCTTTACCTCTACCCATATCCCTAAGCGGATCAGCCTCTGCCGTCTGCCGGGGCTGGGGCCGCTTCTCCTGCGCGGCTTTAATGTCTTCAGCCGGGCCGCCCTCCATATGGCGGTCTGCCGTCCCCTGCCGCCGGAGGTTAAGGCCGGCTATCTGGCGCCCTATGATTCCTGGCATAACCGGGTGGCGGTAAACGGATTTGTGCGGGATATTCCCATGAATCCGAGGCATCCCTCCTGGCCTGTTCTACTGGGAGTGGAGCAAAATCTGTCCCGCCTTAAACATATCCCCACCCAGATTATTTGGGGCGGCCGCGATTTCTGCTTTAATGATCATTTTTACCGCGAGTGGCGGCGGCGTTTCCCGGCCGCTGAGTGCTGTTATCTGCCCGCGGCCGGGCATTATCTTTTAGAGGACGCCTTTGATGAAATTGCCCCTTTATTTCATAAATTTTATGATACCCTTGAATTAAACGCGCCAAAAATTGCCCCAAAGTGATGCACCTGCACAAGGGGACTGAATGTCGCCCGGATAAAATTAACCGACATCCATCAGCCATACCCGAATGAGTAATTAAACAAATGCCTCAAGCTGACTGTAATATAGCCCAGGCCCTGCGTCGGGCGGCCGCCGCCCGCCCGGCCGACACCGCCCTTATCGCCCCCAGTCCGAGGGGTGGCAAGAGCTGGACATTCGCCGAGCTTGATAACAATACCGGTTTCTATCTCGACTTTTTAAAGCGGCAGGGGATAAGACGTGGTGACCGGGTTATGCTCATGGTGCGGCCCTCCATGGCCTTTATCGCTCTTACCTTCGCCCTCTTCGCCCTGGGAGCGGTGGTTATTCTGATTGATCCCGGCATGGGTTATAAAAATCTGCTGCGCTGCATCGGTTCGGTGGCCCCGGAGGTTTTTATAGGTATTCCCAGGGCTCATATCTTTAAACGTCTCTTCCCCGGCCCCTTTCGCCGGGTGCGCTGTAATATCTGCGTCGGCCGGGGGCTGGGGCTTTTAGGGCGGCAGCTGCCCAGCCCGGATCAAGCTCGTTATGATTATACCGTTGTCCCCACCCGGGCCGCTGACCAGGCGGCCATTATCTTCACCACCGGCAGTACCGGGCCGCCCAAGGGGGTGGTTTATGAGCATCGGGTATTTAAGGCCCAACTGGCCCGGATCAGGAAATATTACGGTATTCAACCGGCTGATATTGATCAGCCCGCCTTTCCGCTCTTTGCCCTCTTCTCAATCGCTCTCGGGGCCTGCGCTGTAATTCCCGCCCTGGATCCATCCCGGCCCGCCAGGGTGCGGCCGGATAAATTTATCAAAACTATTCTTGAGCATAAGGTTACATACTCCTTTGGTTCTCCCGCCATCTGGCGGGTAATTGCCGATTTTTGCGCGGCGAACAATATTAAACTGTTGAGCTTGAAGAAGATCTTAATGGCCGGGGCGCCGGTATCCGGTGAGTTGATCGAGCGCATGCTTGCCGCCCTGCCGGCGGACGGGGATATTCATATCCCCTACGGGGCCACCGAGGCCCTGCCCATAATATCCATCTCCGGCCGGGAGGTGGTGAGCCAAACCTGGCCCCTGACCAGGCAGGGAAGGGGGGTCTGTGTGGGACGTCCTCTGCCGGATACCGAGGTGCGTATTATGCGGGTGACCGCCGGGCCGGTTAGTGATTTGTCCGGCCTTTTACTGCCGAGGGGTGAAGTCGGCGAGATAATTGTCAAGGGCGAGGTGGTCACCCGGAGTTATTTTAATAATGCGGCAGAGACCGCCCTCGCCAAGATCAGGACGGCGGACGGCCTCTGGCACCGCATGGGGGATACGGGCTATTTTGATGAACAGGGCCGTCTGTGGTTTTGCGGCCGCAAGGCCCATCGGGTAATCAGCGGCGGGGCGATTTATTATCCCATCTGCTGTGAGGCTGTCTTTAATCAGCATCCTGAGGTTTACCGCTCGGCCTTGGTGGGAGTGGGGGAGGCGGGCAGACAGCGGCCGGTAATTATCGTTGAGCCCCGGGGCCGGGTGGATAAGCTCAAACTTTTCGCCGAGCTGCGGCCCCTGGCCCTGGCACATGAGCATACCAGAGAGATTAAGGACTTTCTGATTCATCCGTCCTTCCCGGTGGATATACGTCATAACGCCAAGATATTCCGGGAAAAACTGGCCCTTTGGGCAGAGGACATGATATGAGGGAAGAACTGTTTTTGGCCGGTGATATCGGCGGCACCAAGACGAATTTATCTGTTTTCAGCCCGGCGCGGGGTATTCGCGCTCCCTTGGCCGCGGTCAGCTTTAAGAGCGCTGACTATGACGATTTCATGGTTATGCTGCGGGAATTTTTAACCGGGGCCGGACTGCGGGTTAAGGCCGCCGCTTTTGGGGTTGCCGGGCCGGTGGTGCGGGGCCGGGCCAGAATCACCAAACTGCCCTGGATAATTGACGCCGCCCGTCTGCGGGATGAATTCAGTCTGGACCGGGTTGTGGTGGTAAACGATCTCCAGGCCACGGCCTACGGTATTTCGTCCCTGACGGCGGCTGAATTAACCATCCTTAATCCCGGCCGTGAACAGGCCGGGGCTCCCAGAGCGGTCATTGCTCCCGGCACCGGCCTTGGTGAGTCCTTTATGCTTTGGGAGAACGGTGCCTACCGCTCCTATGCCTCAGAGGGCGGGCACAGCCTTTTCGCCCCGGCCTC
>DRPV01000134.1 GCA_011330685.1 Desulfobacterales bacterium | reverse complement strand
GGCCGCCCGCCGGGTTGCCGCCATTGAGGTGCCGGAGAGCCGCCGGGCGGCTGAAGAGCTGCTGGCAAAATACCGGCTCATGGTCGCTGAATTCCGGGTCTCCATCTTCGCCCAGGAGTTAAAGACCGTGGTACCGGTCTCCGCCAAAAGACTGCGGCGGCAGGAAAAGGAACTGTTTGAGATGCTGTAAGCGTTTCAGGGGCGCCGCCTGGTTATTTACATTGCCTTAAGCCGGATAAATTTGTAATTATTTGGACAGGGGTGTAAACTGTCTTTAACTCTCAGGGTAACTGGGCGTGGGAGTTGTTGAATTTATATATATTCCGGCAATAACCTTAGCGAGGAGTCGAAGGGTATGCGCGATATTCTTACTACCTGTGTCTATTGCGGCTGTGGCTGCGGAGTTTATCTGCATGAAGAAAAGGGCCGGGTTGTCGGCAGCGCGCCCAGCCGTAATCATCCGGTTTCGCGCGGTAATCTGTGCGTAAAGGGCTGGCATCTGCATGAATTTGTTCACCATCCTGACCGGCTCACCGAGCCCCTGATCAGAAAAAACGGCCGCCTTGTCCAGGCCGGCTGGGAAGAGGCCTTAGACTATACCGCCCGGCAGCTGGGCCGGATTCGAGATGAGACCGGCAGTAAGGGGATCGGGGTTTTGTCCTCCGCCAAGTGTACCAATGAAGAAAATTATCTGCTGCAGAAATTCACCAGGGCGGTTTTAAAAACCAATAATATTGATCATTGCGCCCGCCTCTGACACGCCCCCACGGTGGCAGGTCTTGCCACCACCTTTGGCAGCGGCGCAATGACCAATTCAATCAATGAGATTGAAGAGGCCCAGGTTATTCTGGTCTCAGGCTCCAATACCACCGAGGCCCATCCCCAGGTGGCCCGCCGTATTTTAGACGCCGTTGACCGGGGCGCCAGGCTCATCGTTATTGACCCCCGCCGAACCAGACTCAGTGAATGCGCCCATGTCCACCTCGCCCTTAAACCCGGCACGGATATCCCCTTATTAAATGTTATGATGCGGATTATTCTCGATGAATCGCTGGTTGATGATCTCTTCATCGAGATGCGCACCGAGAATTATAACGAGCTGCGGGATATGCTCTACCGCCTTGATCTTGAGGAAACCGCGGCCCTCACCGGGGTGCCTCTGCGACAGATCAGCGAGGCGGCCCAGCTCTACGCCAGGGCCCAGAAGTCGGTGATCTGCTATTGTCTTGGCATCACGCAGCATATCTGCGGCACTAATAATGTGCAGTCCATTGCCAATCTGGCCATGATGACCGGTAATGTGGAAAAGGAAGGCACCGGGGTTGATCCCCTGCGCGGTCAAAATAATGTTCAGGGGGCCTGCGACATGGGGGCGCTGCCCAATGTCTATCCCAGCTATCAGGCGGTTAACAATCAGGATTTTCAGGAAAAATTCTCCAAGGCCTGGAAGGTGGAGTTATCCCCGGAACCGGGTCTCTCTCTGCTGGATATGACCCACGGCGGTAAAAACGGGCCGCTGAAGGCCATGTTCATCATGGGCGAAAATCCGGCTTTAAGTGACCCGGTGTTAGAGAAGGTCAGGGAGACCCTGAACAATTTGGAGTTCCTGGCCGTGGCTGATATATTTCTCACCGATACCGCCAGGCTCGCCGATGTTGTGCTGCCCGCCGCCTCCTTCGCGGAGAAGACCGGTACCTTTACCAACTCTGAACGCCGGGTGCAGATGGTGCGGCCGGCTATCCCGCCTCTTGCCGGCTGCCGCACCGACAGCGATATTATCATGGAATTAGCCCAGCGGTTGGATTACCCCATGGATTATGAATCCCCCGCCGAGGTCATGGAGGAGATCGCCATGCTGGCCCCCGTCTACGGCGGCATGTATCATGATCGGCTGGAAAAGGGATGGGGACTGCAATGGCCCTGCTGGGACCGCGGCCATCCGGGCACCCCGTTTCTGCATAAATATTATTTTACCAGGGGGCACGGCCGTTTTGTGCCCTCCTCGCATCAGCCGCCCAGCGAACCGGCTGATGAGCAATACCCCTTGCTGCTGATGACCGGCCGCATTTATCATCAATATCATACCGGCACCATGAGCCGGAAATGCCCCGCCCTGAATCGGGAGGCGGATGCGGCCCTGTTGCAGATCAACCGTCATGACGCGGAGGGGCTTAAAATAAAAAACGGAGATATGGTAGAGATGACCTCCCGGCGCGGCACTATCCGCCTGGCGGCTGACGTGGGCAGCGAGGTACCGGCGGGCACGGTTTACACAACCTTCCATTATCCGGAGGCCCCGGTAAATCTTCTCTGTATAGGCGCCCGT
>DRPV01000133.1 GCA_011330685.1 Desulfobacterales bacterium | reverse complement strand
CCGGGATATGCGGGGCGGGGCATTAGTGTGGCCGGTTTAAAGCGGAAAAAGGGGCATAAGGCCGAGGATACCGACCTGATTTGGGGTACTCATCCGGTCATGGAGCTGCTGTCTTCAAACCCGGCACAGATTCTCGAACTCTGGCTCCAGAAAACCATGGCGCGAGCCGGTGACATAGTAGAATCAGCCCGCCGCCAGGGAGTTCCATACCGCTTGATAGAGAACCTAAACGAAATATCACCCGCCGCGGTCAGGCATCAGGGGGTAATGGCCCGTATCCGGCCCTTTAGCGTCATGGGTCTAAATGAGCTTATCAAAATTATCCACCCGCGCCGGGAGACGGCGCAGCCCCTGATTGTAGTCCTTGATTCCATCCAGGATCCCCATAATTTCGGAGCCATTATACGCTCGGCCGCGGCGGCCGGGGCTCAGGGAATTATCTTCGCTAAAGACCGGGCCGCGCCGCTCTCCGGTACCGTGGCCAAGGTTTCAGTGGGAGCGGTGAGCCGCGTAAACCTCTGTCAGGTAAACAATATCAGTAAGGCCCTGAAGGCCCTGCAAGAGGAGGGATTCTGGGTGTTTGGAGCCGCCGGTGACGGCGGACAAAGCCTCTATGAGGCCGATTTTAACGGGCCGGTCTGCATAGTAATCGGCAGTGAAGATAAGGGCATCAGGCCCCTGGTAAAGGAGCAGTGCGATTTTCTGATTAGAATCCCCATGGCCGGCGGCATGGAGTCATTAAATGCCTCGGCTGCCGCCGCTGTTATCATGTTTGAAGTTGCCCGCCGCCGTTTATCCGGTAGGGGCGGGTTTTAAACCCGCCCCTACGTTTTTAATTTAGCGGCCAGTAGATCCCCCAGGGTACCCATGGAGTTACCCTTGGTCGGCCGGGTATACTGCCGGTAATCATCTTTACTGTCGGAATTTGTCTCCCCCTGCCGGGTTTCATCCACGTCCTGAGTCAGTTCCCCGGTCAGAGCCAGAGATATCCGCCGTTCTTCAGGCTTTACCGCCTCAATTTTGACCTCAACCTCTTGGCCCGTTTCCAGCACCTCACGGGGATGATTCAGGCGGCGGCCAGCCCCTATTTTGGAGATATGGAGCAAGCCGTCAACCCCCTCTTCCAGGTTGATAAAGGCCCCGAAATTGGTCAGCCTGGCCACCCGGCCCTTATGACTGCTGCCTAAGGGGTAACTCCCCAGAATGTCATGCCATGGATCGGGCATGGTGTCTTTGAGGCTGAAGGAAAAACGCTCCGCCTCCCAGTCCAGCTTCATGATCTTGACCTCAACCTTCTGGCCGAGGTGCAGACGTTCATTAATATCCTCAACATGGCCCCAGCAGATTTCCGAGATTGGTAACAAACCGTCCAACCCGCCGATATCAATAAAGGCGCCAAAATCACGAATAGAGGAAACAGTACCTATAATCGTCATCCCCTCGCTTAAGGTCTCCCGCAACTGGGCCATTTTTTCCCGCCGCTGTTCTTCCATGACCTTACGGTGTGAGACGATGAGATTACGGCCGTTCTCCCCAAATTCAATAATCTTAAAATCAAGCTCCCGGCCGCTGAGGTCTTCGTCTTCCGAGCGGTTGATCCCAATCTGCGAAAAGGGGCAAAAGGCGCGAGTCGAGCCAGCCAGCTTGACGGCGAAACCGCCCTTAATTTCGCCATCCACCCTGCCGGCCACCGGAATACCGCTTTTAAAGGCCGATTCCAGGAGAGCGCTTGATTCCGCCCCCTTGCCGAGGCGGGTGGTACAGCGAATCTCACCATGCTCGGCGCTCAGGAAGAAGACCTGGATGTCATCACCCTCCTTGATTGTCACTTCGCCCTCAGCATCTGTAACCTCGCTTAGGGGGAAGATTCCCTCACTCTTGCCGCCCAGGTCAACAAACACCATGTCACGGCCCATACGTACCACCCGGGCCTTTATCTTCTCACCGGCCTGGAGTTTCACCGGCTCTTCATAACTCTCCGCCAGCAGCTCGGCAAAGCTCATTTCCTCATTCATTTCCTGCTTCTCCCATAGAGTTTTTAGTAACTATAGCTGCACCCCATCTCGGAGTCTGCGCTTACCTATAAAAAAGCCGGGTTAGGCGCTCTCATCCACCATCTGCCGCCCAACCTCAACCCTTTCCACCTCTCTTGAGGTGGTTTCCAGAATACAAAATCCCGGCTGCGCCTCGGCCCCCAGCAGCTCTCCGGGGTTGATGAGCAGCGTGCTGCCGACCTCCCGCACCGCGTAACGATGGTTATGGCCGCAGCATACCACATCAAAATTTTCCATGGCCGCTAAGCCTCTGGCCATCTCCGGATAATGGGTAAAGGCAATCTTCAGGCCGCCGGCCTCCATGGCTCCCAGGACACCGTGATGATTGATGGAGGGGAACTTTGTACCGCAAAATTGCGATATGAGGTGCTGGTCGCCGACATTATTGCCATAAATAAGATGCACCGCGCCGCCGAATTTGGCCAGTTCGGCTAACATAAAAGGTGATATAAGATCACCACAATGGATAAGGGTACTCACGCCATAGGCATTGCAGTAGCGTACCGCCGCCCTCATATTCATGACCTGATCATGGGTGTCCGTCATAATTGCTATTCTCATTTTCTGATAATCTCCGTACCCGCCGGCGGGCTGTAATTAAAGATATCCGGCCTTATTTTTATATTTCTCTGCACATTGCTGAAGGTTATATCGGTGTGCGAACCGAATTTATCCGTCATTCGAAGCCGCTTCAGAATGAATGAATGCTGATCAACCCAGAGATCAATATGATCTATCTGGGAATTATCACCCCTGGGTACAATCTCTATCTCATAGGTTCCGGCCATCGGTATATTATCTTCCGCCCTGGGGGCACTGACTATAAAATCGCGCAGAATATTACCTTTGCCGGTAAAAAATGAATAAGTTACATCGGAACTGAGGTAACGGCTGGCGGCGATGTTAATCATCTGCTTTTCGGCGGCAAAATACATGGAGATAAATTTGCCGTCTGAAACCAGCACCTGAGCATTAGGTGAGGTATAATCCCAACGCATAAGATTAGGTTTTTTCAGGCGCAGAAAGCCGGCCCCTTCACGTTTATGGCGGCCGCCGGCACTGGTTGCAACCTGCTTGAAATCGGCGCGCATGGTTCTGGTTTTAAGGTATTCCTGTTGCAGGCGGCTGGCAATATCATGGGGCGACATGGCCCCGAAGGCCGAAAGCGGCAGTAACAAAACCAGCCAGATAGTTATTCCTTTATAAAATTTCATATATTTCATTAATTTCATGTCAATTACCATTGATGAACGGCCCAAATATTTTCTTACAGGCCCTGAGCCTTTCAGGGATGCCCCGCTTCCTGGACTTCCAGTTCTATGGGGCGGCCAAAGATGCGGCGGGCAGTGGCAGCGGCGGCCGGGGTCATGTCAGAGACATAAAATTTGCTGCCACCCGTTATGCTGCCGTACTCCGGGTGAGCAGCGAGATATTGGCGCAGCTCACGGGCCACCTCAATGGATGAATCGACAATCCGCACCCGCCTGCCAATCCGGGGCTGGATTAAATCGCGCAGCAGGGGATAATGGGTACATCCCAGCACCAGGGTGTCCACCTGCTGCATCTTCAGAGGCCGCAGATAATAGCGCAGAATCATCCTAGTCTCCCGCCGGTTCAGCCAGCCCTCTTCAACAAGGGGAACCAGCAGAGGGCATTCGTTGCCATAGACCCGCAAATCCTGATTTATCCGCCCTATCTTTTGGGGATAAACCGCGCTGTTTATCGTCGCCCTGGTACCGATGACCCCAATTCGCCCCGAAGCCACCGAGCTGATCTCAACCGCCCGCCGTACCGCCGGGCCGATAACATCAAAGATGGGTACCGAAAATTCCCGGCGCATATCCTCTGCCGCCACACTGGCCGCCGAGTTACAGGCAATGATAATCATCCTGGCCCCATGAGCCAGTAAAAAATCAATATTCTGCCGAACATAGCGCCTGATGGCCGCCGGGCTCTTGGAACCATAGGGGGTGCGAGCCAGATCACCAAAATAAATCAAGGCCTGGCCGGGACAAAATTGTTCAACGGCATGAGCCACGGTCATACCGCCCACCCCGGAATCAAATATACCAATCATATTAAAGGAATAGTTAAAGTATTTGGTTGAAAAGAGGAGACGTCAGTCTGGAGAATAGGCCCGCCGCTGATCGACAAGGTAATTGGAACCCGCCATGGCCTTAACCTTATGCTTAATCTGGGAAGCGGCTGCCGCTACCTCGCCATAATGCCGAAAAGCGCCGTGGCCGGTGGGAATCACCGCGATGGAGATACTGAGCAGATCGAAATGAGTCTCAGCACCCTGACGATTTTTCTCCACAAAGCCGCCGCGCTTGATATCCTCAACCTCGATAAATGAATTTCTGACCCCGGTAAAATTGGCCAAAACCCGCTCACAAACCACCGCCGCCAAGGCTTCCGGTACAATAAAGACAAAATCGTCACCACCCACATGACCGACAAAGCTCTGGCGTCGGGCCATATTATCCAGAACATTCACCAGCACCCGGGCTACAACAAGAATAACCTCATCACCGCGGCTGAAACCATAATGATCGTTGTAGGGCTTAAAATTATCAATATCAAGATAGCAGACAGCCATGGGACGCTCCCGCCCCTCATCAACGGCCCTCTGGATAGCGTGCAGAATGGAGGTGTTGCCCGGCAGCCGGGTCAGGGGATTATTGTCAAAGACCCGCTGCATACGGGCCGCGGCCATGCGCAGACGGATCAACAGGGCCTCAATGGAGATGGGACGAGTAATAAAATCATCAATTGGCAGAGCCTGCCAGTCTATCTCCGCCAATGACTCTTCATTATCAACCACGAGGAGAATCGGGATATTAGTCTTCTGCAGGCAGGCCTTGACGACTGGAATCAGGGCCAGATCACCATTGCCCTCAAACCCCTTTTCGAGGAGGAGAGTATCCGGCGGATCATCAAGAAAGATCGCCATAGCACCCTGGAGATCATTACGGCTGACCACCTGATAGCCCTGGGCCTCAAGAACAATCTTTTGTTCAGGCCCGGAAAAAATATTGCCGACAGCCAGAATCCTCACCGCCATTTACGCCTCCAGCTTCTCACTGTCATCCTGTGCCGCGTCAGCCGTTATCTCCAGGCTGAAGCCCTTAACATCCCACAATTTTTCTTCCACCTCATCAATAATTTCGTCCAGATCCGCAGGGCCGAAATTCAACAGATCCCAGGCCTTTTTGTTCAGCATAGGTACCTTATTATCCCCGGCATGGCCATACCCCATACCACGAATAAGGATATCGGCAAAATGAACCACAGCGCTGGAGACAGGTTCATTAACCGCCTGCTCCGGGGTATGATGACAGCTTATTGGTTCCACCAGCCGGATGGGTAGATTCCAGTTTTTGGCCAGCCAGCCGCCGACTTCGGCATGGTTAATGCCCATAATCTCCATCTCCGCCTCCCGCATGGCAATCCCACGTTCCGCCATCAGCCGGTTCACGGCCTGGTATTCTTTGGAAAACTCCATCTTGACTGCCACCTTGCCAAGATCATGAATCAAGCCGGCGGTACTGATCTCCTCGGGCTCGCTTATCTCCAAACGTCTGGCGACAACCCCGGCCGCCACAGCGCAGCCCAGGGAATGCTCCCATAGTTCCACGTCCTGATCCTCCATAACCTCGAAGATGGAGGCCGAGATTATAAGACTTTTAACCACGTTAAAGCCCAGGAGAATAATGGCGCTGCTCAGAGAGCTGATACGCTGAGGGAAGCCATAAAAGGCGGAATTAACCAATTTCAATAATTTAGCGGCCAGAATATGATCCTTACTGATAACCTTACCCATTTGCTCAGTGGTGGTATCCGGGTCATCGGCCATCTTGGTCAGCTTGGTCACAATACCGGGCAGGGTAGGGAGATTTTTGGTCTCCCGCAGGGCCGCCTTAAACTGCTGCCGTCTGTTATCGCTCATAATTATCTCCGGGAATCGATCGTTTTTCGCATTATCCGCTTTTTTATATACATCAGGGGCGCGACCTTGGTGACGAGTGAAAAACGATCCTCAATATCCCGCAGCTCTTCCTTTAATGTCTTTTCGCCCGGCACCTTTACAGGATGACCGTCGACGGTTATCTGCATAATATCCATCTTGATCAGACGATCCAGCAGGGGGCCGGTCATGACTGTCCCTCTGCCACAGAGAACCCGGCCGTCCGGCATCATTACATCCTTGGCCAGTATCATGCCGGTTTTGGCCTGGGCGCTTAGTATCTGCTGCATAACTACTCCCCCATGGTATTTTTGTGTTTTGGTATTTTTGTATTTTTGTAATTCGGATAACTGTCCAGCGGCAGCCGGCCGGAGTCCGTGTTGCCAGAATTTATTTTAGTTATAACTTATATTGAGAGAATTATTCAACATCCTAATCCATCCGTCCAAGAGCTTAAAGGCATAAATTAGAGTCCGCTCTAATAAAGACCATTGACATCACCGCCGGACAGCATTATTTTCAAACTGTTTTTTTGTTAATCTCTAACACGTAGTGCAAAGGAGTTGATTAAATGCCTATTTACGAATACGAATGTGAGAATTGCCATGAGATAACCGAGGCCTGGCAGCACCTGGCCGACGAACCGTTAACCTCCTGCCCCAAGTGCTCCGGCGCTCTGAAAAAATTAATTTCCCGCAGCTCATTTCAGCTTAAAGGCGGCGGTTGGTACGCCGACGGCTACTGCAGCACATCCAATACCTCCGGCAAGGATACCAAAAAGTCAGATTCAACTGCCGCCCCGGCCGCTCCCGCTACTCCCGCCCCGTCATGCCCCAAGAGCGATGGCAATAGTTGCTGCTCCTGCCCCGCGTCCTCGACCTGATACCTTCTAACCAAGCAGAGTTACAGCATGGCAGGCTATTCCCTCGAGGCGGCCGCTAAAGCCCATTCCTTCCGTAGTGGTGGCCTTCACATTAACCTCGGCCTTTGAAACCCCGCAGACCGCGGCCAGATTCCGGCGCATTTGTGAGATATAAGGCGACAGGCGGGGTTGTTGAGCGATGATGGTCAGGTCGGCATTAATCAGCCGGTGTGCTGCCTCGTGAACCTTAACCATGACCATCTCTAACAGCCGGAGGCTGTCTATCCCTTCATATTCAGGGGCGGAATCAGGGAAATGACGGCCTATGTCACCGGCTCCCAAGGCTCCAAGCAGGGCGTCACAAAGGGCATGGGTTACCACATCGGCATCTGAATGGCCCAGCAGGCCCTTGTCCCAGGGAATGTAAACCCCGCCCATAATCAGCTTACGACCCTCCGTCAGACAATGGGCGTCATAGCCATGCCCTATCCTGAAATTAATCTCGCGCGCAGTCATTAAATCTCCGGAGTAAAAAGAATGGAACATCAGGCGCCTGTTTCCTGTGATGGGCGCCTGATGAAGAAGAGAGGGGGGATGAAAAAAGAAAAAGGAGCGGACTATAAGCCGAATTCTGTATTCACCTGACGGTGAACCATGACCATTTATCTGGGACAGCAGTCGCCTGCTGCCTCTAGCAATCTACCCGGAGACTTCGGACGGGCCGCCCTCAAACGTCTCCCTATTTGATTTTGCTCCAGGTGGGGTTTACCATGCCCCGCGTGTCACCACACGGGCGGTGAGCTCTTACCTCGCCATTTCAACCTTACCGGAGCCTCGCGGCCCGGCGGTATATTTTCTGTGGCACTTTCCTCGGGGTCGCCCCCAGTTCGCGTTACGAACCACCCTGCCCTGTGGAGTTCGGACTTTCCTCCAGCCGCGTCTGCGGCCGGCGGCCATGCGTCCGCTCCTTAAAATTTACGTATTTTATGTTACTGCGTAACTTATTCTTCGGTGCTTTCTGCTGGTTGATGGTACATCATTCGGTTACAGGTCGGACAAGATAAAATCTCATCCTCCCGCAGCAACTCATTAAACATCTGGGGCGGAATATTCATGTTGCAGCCCAGGCATACCCCGGCAGCTACTCCGGCGACCGCCAGTCCGCTCCGGCGTTCTTTTAAGGTCTCGTAACGTTTAAGATATTTTTTGTTTACCTTGGCGGCCTGCGCGTCTCTGGCCTTCATAATAGCTTTCTTTTTCTTCTCGAGTTTAGACGCCTTATGCTCAATAGCCGTGGAGTCTTTCTTTATCTTTTCCTCCTCGGCGGCGCATTTGTTTTTAATTTCCTCAATCTTTTTCTCCAGGGCCTCAAGCTGCTCAATGAGGAGCAGCAACTCGTCTTCCCGCTGCTTATTAGCCAGTTTGGTATCCTCAATTTCTTTAAGGATACTTTGATATTCACGATTAGTCTGGATATTCATGATCTTTGACTGCCGATCCTTAATCCGCTCCTCCTCATCACTGATCATGACCTCAAGCTCACGGCGGCGTTTTCCCCCTGATTCAAGCTGTTCCTGGTAGTCGGAGATAGTTTTTTTGTCGTCCTCGATGCCTTGTCGCCTGGTATCCAAACTACTCAGGCCGTCCCGCATCTCTTCGTTAATCTTATAGACCTCAAGATCGATGGTCTGCAATTCAATAAGATTTTTAATTTCCTCTTTCAATGTGACTACCTCTGGATGTTGATTGATATATTATATTTTTCGGGTTTAGGGGATTTTATTGCCCCTACTGAATAGTTACTTTTTCGGGTAACTATTGTTTCTTATAATGTGACTACCGTTAAATCTGCTGAATCATCCCGTTCTATGACTGAGCAATAAAGAAACCAAGGGGGTCATACTGCCTGGTTGAGACCATAACCGGTAATTCCAGCCCCTGTTCCTTAAACTGCCGGCGCAGTAAATCCGCAAAGACGGGTATACCTGTGTTTTCGGTGCCAAAATGACCGGCATCAACTATGCAGAAGCCCGCCTCTTCCGCCCAGCGTGCTGTGCTGTGCTTAATCTCGCCGCTTATATAGATCTGAGCGCCGGAGTGCCGAGCCGCGGCGGCAAACTCTGAGCCGCTGCCACCGCATACCGCCGCCCGTTGAATGATGTCAGGCAGCTGGCCGCACACTCTGACCGCCGGCTGGTTCAGTACGACGCAGAGCATCTGTAAAAACTCTCTCCCCGGCAGGGGCCGCTGCAGTCTGCCGCTCAGTCCTAAGCCGACTGCCGGTTCTTCAGAAGTGGAGGGCTGTAAAGGACGGCAGTCAAGAAGGCCAAGGGCCTCGGCCAGGGCATCATTTATGCCGTGGCGCACGGTATCAAGATTGGTATGACAGGCAAATACCGCTATGGCGTTGCGAATAGCCCCGGCCACAAAGGCGGCTCCCGGCTCGTCAAGCCTTATATGGCGCCAGGGCCTGAAAATTACGGGATGGTGGGTGATAATCAGGTCAGCGTTTACCGCGGCGGCCTCTTCAAGGAGCTCCATTGTTGGATCAAGGGCCAAGAGAATCCCCCTGACAGTCTGCTCGGGATGGCCGCTCATGAGACCTACATTATCCCAGTCTTCGGCGCATGACGGCGGAACGGCGTGGTTGAGAATATCAATGATATTATGAAGTTTAATATCGGCAGTGGTCATAGACGGGCTAAGTAAGACAGAGAGGTTATAAAAAAAGGTGCAACCTTATTCAAGGTTACACCTTTTTAAAAACCCATAGTGGTACGGTTTTTCGTAGTTTATGTAATGCGCCATGATAATAAAAATTTAAAAAGGGGGTGAATTACCCTAAATTTGATAATCCAGCCATACTGATAAAATGGTGGGCCCACCTGGACTCGAACCAGGGACCTACCGGTTATGAGCCGGTGGCTCTAGCCAACTGAGCTATAGGCCCGCTTGCCACAACAAAGTTTAATAATATGACTCGTAAATATAAAAATGTCAAGAGTTTTTATGTCATTGAACTCATTATCTCCTGCTTAAGGAGGCAGCAGGAAATACGGTATTTCGGCCGGCCATTACTGTCATAGCTGATATTAGAGGGCTGTAACATCTTGTTCATCACGCAGCCCTCCGCGATACGCAGACTGAAAAATTGTTCTTCACGCAGTCCGGGGTTTGGGCGCAGATGCCCGTCCGTCGTTATCTCAAAGGAATGAACCGGAAAGTCTTCACAAAGGGGACAGCGGTACACCCGGCCGTTGGGAAAGATAAAGAAGTTCTCCGCCGCCTCTCCGGCACAGACAAAAGGCTCACTGTCATCTAAAAAAACTTTGGGATAGATAACATGCAGGCCAAGGGCGGCCGCCTCTGCCGCCACCGGCGGTACCTGGGTCAGCCATTCCTCCGGGCTGAGCTGGAGGCCGGAGGAATCCTCACCGGCTGAATTACCCCGCAGTCCGATAATCTGAATGAAAAAATTACGGATTCCAAGGGATTTGACTAAGGCCGGCATACGCCGCAGGTGGGCTATATTCAGAGAGCTTACCGTATATATAAGACTGGTCTCAAAACCCAGGGCCACCGCCCGCCTGATATTGGCGGTGCAGACCTCAAAGACCCCGCTGCCGCGCAGGGGATCGT
>DRPV01000132.1 GCA_011330685.1 Desulfobacterales bacterium | reverse complement strand
GATATAGCCAATATCGGCCGGGGTGAGGCCGGCGTTATCAAGCGCCGCCTGCATGGCTCGGTAAGCGCCTGCGCCCTGAGGATGCGGGGCGGCGGCATGATAGGCGTCACAGGATAATCCCGCTCCAAGGAGTTCAGCAATTATCCTGTCGGTTTTTTCAACCGTGAGGAGCAGCATAGCCGCCCCTTCCGCCACGGACATGCCATGCCGATTTTTATCAAGCGGCCGACTGCCCTCAGGATCGACAAGTTGGAGGGAGTTAAAGCCGAAATAGGTTAAGCGGCACAGGGAGTCAACTCCCCCCACCAGGACTCTAACGGCCTCGCCCCCGCGGAGCATTTCCATGGCAAGTTTAATGGCCGCGGCGCTGGAGGAGCAGGCCGTTGAAACAGTAAGAGCGGGCCCGGTGCAGCCATATCGTTGGGCAATCTTCTCGCAGACAGAGGTTAAGCCATGATACTGGTAACATGCCGGCCGGCTTTCATTTTCGGCCAGCAGGGTCTCGGTGGTGAGTATGCCGCCAGTGGTGGTGCCTAAGATCACCGCGTCGGGCGGCAGATCGCACCCGGCCATGGCCTGGTCGGCGGCCTGGATGGCCAGTTGATGCGTGCGGGGCAGAGAACAATCCTGCTCCAGGGTGGTTTTGACTTCTCCCACCGGCAGCGGCGCCTTTTGGGTGAGCGGGAAAAGTCCTAATGGGGCAATTTTACTTTTATTATCCCAAAGGGCCTGCTCCGTAGCCGGCAGGCCCTCGCCAAGCGGGGAAATAATCCCCATTCCGGCAATAAATATTCTTTTATCGCTCAAGAAGAAAACCGTGATGAGTTCTCGCTGATATACCCAGCCAAAGCCGTCAGGGTGGAAAAGACCTTTTCGCCAATCTCCTTATTGTTGATAGTGACCTGGTAATCCTTTTCAATCATGACCACCATCTCAAGTACATCAATGGAGTCAATACCCAGTTCGCCACCGACAAACTGGGCATTTTCATCAATGTCATCCGGGGTGACATCCATTAAATTAAGGGTGTCGATAAGTTTTATTTTTAATTCTTTTATTAATTCATCCATGGTTTTTAAAGGAAACTTTTATTGATGGTTGAGCGCTTTAATTGAACCGTAAATAGATTGGTGTTATAAAACAAGCTAATTTTTTTGTCACCTTATTTGCGTTGATCTTATGAAAAATGGGGGGCAAGAGTCAAGAGCAGGTTTGCCCCCCCTATTTTCTCCCCACTGCCAGAATCACGAAAATCAGCGATGGATTGAGACCCAATTAAATAAAAAGCTGCCGGCTCAATACTATCTCTGCTTACCTTTATCCTGCCTAAGCAACTGCGAGAGCTTGTCTGGCAAAATTAACACCTTAATCGCTGACTCTGATTGACAGGGTTCACGGGCGCTTGAGCCGTATGCGAGGCCCCCAGCTCGTACGGTTCTGAGGAGGGAAGGGAGTCGAAAGGCTCCTGATCTATCCGGTGCTGAAAGAACGATCTCAGCATTAAATTGAAAAAAAGGACAATGCCAAATCATGTAACAAAATAATAAAAGCGCAGTAATATTTTCCGTAATACCGGAAATTATTCCGAAAAAATGGACTGGCGCCTCTCTTTAGCTAATATCTCCAAAAATAAATAAAGGTACAGGGCGAGGATATCTATTTGATATTACAGATGTAAAAATAAATCCTTACCTATTTAAAAGCTAGGCTTGAATATTGCAAATAAAAAGTAGAGGAAGACACTAATTCTGATTTTTTCAAATCTATCATATTTAAAAAGAGGGGTACTTGTCATTAAATATCAAGTTGTCAAGGAAAATATGCCTGATAATCAATGGTTCGGCGGGATGGTCTCTTCGAGCTAAATCGACATAAAAAGGAGGATTAAAAATGAAGAAGAAATTATTAGTTGGATTGGTAACGGGATTGTTTGTGGTTGGCATTGTAGGAACGGCATCTGCGACAATGATTGAAGATTTTGAGTCTGGGAGTTTTGGGGCAGGATGGGTAACAGTTGGGGGATTTGGTTCAGTAAGCACATCAGCAGCACATGATGGTAGTTATGGAGTTACTGATCCAGAATGGACATATTATACAGGTGCTGACGGGCAGGTTTCTGAAGGTGATAGTATTTCTGCATGGTTTAAAGCTGGAACTGGCAGGTTCTACTTAGGCTTTGACGCCGATGGTAGTGGTGGAGATTCATTTGTATCTGCGCCAAATACAAGTGATATTCGTTTTCAAGAAAACCCCGGATATGGTTTTATTGAGCTAAACACAAGCTCTCAATCTTGGAATATAGGCAATTGGTACTTTGCTGAAGTGTTGCTAGGTCCTGGAAATACAGCTATTGGGAATCTATATGGAAGTGATGGCACAACCCTTCTTAACACGGTATCTCATACGTTTAGTGATGGGTTTGGTGGAGGAGTAGCAATAAGAAGCTTTGGTGGATTCAATATCGACACAATATCGGTTAACTCAGCTGCTCCCGTCCCTGAACCAGCCACTATGCTTCTTTTCGGCATAGGTATAGCTGGCCTGGCAGGCTCAAGAATCAGAAGGAAAAAGAAATAACACACCAAAAGGCAGGGGCATCGGGCTCTCTGCCTTTGTTATTTTAATCGGCGGAACCCGCCGAACCCGTCAGTTCACTTGACCGCCAACTTGCGCCTTTTTTTGGGTCTTATCAAAGTCTATCCATCCGGCCAAGGTTGGCGGTAGTGCGTTGGGTGGCAACTGACTTCGGACCTTATAGGCGAGAGAAAAAACAATTGTCTGCCCATATGCAATACCTATAGGTAATTGTTGAATTAGATCGTTTTTGCCTGAAAAAATGATTTTTCAACCCCGGCTCAAGAGCGATTAAACCGCCCAACCATTGGCAGGGCGGCTATAGGGGGGGCCCTCTTAAATCTGCCGTTTGTCAATTACCCGTTTGGCCTTGCCCTCAAAACGCTCTAAAGTCTTTTCCTCCACCAGTTTTACCTCAACGCCGATACCAAGTTCCACCTGCAGCTTTTTTTGAATCTGTTTGATGAATTCTCTCTGCTTTTTCATCTGATCGGAGAATATGGCATTCACTACCTCTACCAGAACCGTGGTTTTATCGAGACGGCCTTCACGCTCGACGATGATCTGATAATGGGGTTCCGTGCCTTCAATCTCGAAGAGAACTGATTCTATCTGGGAGGGGAAGACGTTTACCCCTTTGATAATCAGCATATCGTCGGTGCGGCCGAATACCCGCTCCATCCGCTGGAGGGTTCGGCCGCAGGGGCAGGGCTCCGGGAGCAGCCGGGTCAGGTCGCGGGTGCGGTAGCGGATAACGGGAAAGGCCTCTTTGGTGAGGGTGGTAATTACCAACTCCCCGACCTCGCCGGGTGCCACCGGTTCCAGGCTTTCGGGGTCGATGATCTCCACGAGAAAATGATCTTCATTGATATGCAGGCCGTTGGCTTCCCGGCATTCTCCGGCTACCCCCGGCCCCATAATTTCCGAGAGTCCGTAATTGTCGGTGGCCTTAATGTGGAGCTTTTCCTCCAGTTCCCGGCGCATAGCCTCCGACCATGGTTCTCCTCCAAAGAGGCCCACTCTAAGGGGCAGGGCGTTGATATTTATGCCCATATCGGCCATGCGGTCAGCCATGAGCAGGGCGTAGCTTGGGGTGCAGACCAGGGCGCTGGTCTTGAAATCCTGCATAATCCGCAGCTGGCGTTTGGTATTACCGCTGGAGATGGGGATGACCGAGGCCCCAAGACGCTCGGCCCCGTAATGCATACCGAAGCCGCCGGTGAACAGCCCGTAGCCAAAGGCGATCTGCACCACATCATCCGGGGTTACCCCGGCGCTGGTCATGATTCTGGCGGTAAGATCAGACCAGTTTTTCAGGTCATTACGGGTGTAGCCCACCACGGTGGCCTGGCCGGTGGTGCCGGATGATGAATGGATACGCACCACCTCGCGCAGCGGTACGGCAAAGAGACCATAGGGGTAATTATCACGAAGATCAGCCTTGGTGGTGAAGGGCAGGCGGCGCAGGTCATCGAGAGAACGGAACCCGTCTGGATCAATATTCATCTCCTTGAATTTAGCGCGGTAAAACGGTACATGGGTGGCGACCCGAAATAGGGTGGACTGCAGTCTTTCAAGTTGTAATTGTTCCAGATCATCTCTACGCATACACTCTCTTTCCTGTTGCCAATACATTTTCAGTCTCCTGTTTTATACTTGATTGTTATCTACATCCCGTCCCAGATAGGCCCGCTGGACATCCTGGTTGGCGAGAAGATCTGCCGCCGGGCCCTGCACAATTATCTTGCCGTTCTCCATGACATATCCCCGGTCGGCAATTTTCAGAGCGGCCCTGGCGTTTTGCTCGATGAGCAGAACGGTATTGCCTTCATCCTTGAGCTGCCGGATAATAGAGAAGATGTTTTTGACGATCATGGGGGCCAGACCGGTGGAGGGCTCGTCCATCATGATCAGGGCTGGTTGGGCCATGAGAGCCCGGCCCATGGCCAGCATCTGCTGTTCTCCGCCGGAGAGGGTGCCGGCCATTTGTGCTTCCCGTTCCTTTAAAACCGGAAATAATTGATAAACCGGCTTTAAATCCATGCACCGGCGTTTATTCTTCGCCCGCCGGTAGCGCACAAAGGCCCCGAGGAGCAGATTGTCGCGGACGCTCATGGCGGCAAATACCTGGCGGCCTTCAGGCACTAATGAGCAGCCGGCGGCCACGATACGCTCCGGGCTTTGCCGGTTTATTTCCCGGCCCTGGAGGCTGATTTCGCCACTATTGGCCCGCAACAGGCCGCAGATTGTGTGGAGCAGGGTGGTCTTACCGGCCCCGTTGGCCCCAATCAGGGTGACAATTTCCCCCTGATTGACGTGGAGTGATATATTGCGTAACACCTTAAGACTACCATAGCCCGCCGCCAGATTTTTTATTTTAAGCATGGTTAATCATCCTCGCTGCCGAGGTATATCTTGATAACCTCCTGATTGTTCTGAATGGCGGCCGGCACCCCTTCGGCGATTTTGCGCCCGAAATTTAATACCACTATTTCATCCGATATTTTCATGACCAGAGACATATCATGCTCCACCAGCAGGATGGTGATTCCCATTTCCCGGACTTGAGTAATCAGGTCGGCCAGTTCCGCGGTTTCGTAAATATTGAGTCCGGCGGCCGGTTCATCAAGGAGGAGAAGCTCCGGTTCGGCGGCCAGGGCTCTGGCCATCTCCACGGCCCGCTGTTGACCAAAGGCCAGGCTCACCGCCTCCTTGGCGGCCAGGTCGGCTATATTAAGCATTTGAAGCATGGCGTATGATTTTTCTTTAATATCTGCTTCTTCCCGCCGGGCTCGAGGCAGATTGAGCATGGCAGCCATGAACCCGGTATGACTGCGGCTATGGCGGCCCAGCATGACATTCTCCAGAGTGGAGAGACCTGGATAGAGCTTGATGTTCTGAAAGGTGCGGGCCAGCCCCAAACGGGCGATATGATGGGCCGCCCGGCCCTCAATGGCTTGATCTTTAAAAATTATGCGGCCGCTGCTGGGGGGCAGGTTGCCGCAGATCAGATTGAAGAGGGTGGTCTTTCCGGCGCCGTTGGGGCCGATAAGGGCCTTGATTGTACCGCCGCTCACCTTGAAAGAAACATCGGAGAGGGCCTGGATACCACCGAAGGAGCGGTTGAGGTCTTTTATACTTAACAGGGGCATTTTTCTCAGCCGTCCCGGCGGCGCCGGAAAATTGATTTTCGCCATATGGACAGACTCAGTATGCCTTGCGGGGCAAAGAGCATGACAAGAACCAGGATGGCGCCGAATACCGCGTCATCATAGGAGCCGAATACCCCGCGCAGGGAGAGAAAGTTAAGAATTACTCCCATGCCTAAGGCGCCCCAGAGGCTGGCCATACCGCCGATGGCGATAATCGCCACATAGCGCACCGATTTCATGATGGAGGCCTCCGAGGGCCCGATACCGCCATTAAAGTGGGTGAGAAAAATACCGGCCACCGCCGCGAAGGCGGCGCTGATGACAAAGGTTAGAAGTTTGTAACGGGCCGTATTCACTCCCGCTGCCTCGGCGGCCTCCGGAGAGCCGTGGATGGCCCGCAAGGCCCGGCCCGGCCGGGAATTTATGAGATTTATTAATAAAAACATGCCGATTAGAATCAAGGCCCAGGCAATATAATAATTCTGCACCCGGTAACTGAAATCGCCGCTGACGGTAAGACCAGGCAGCAGGGTAAAGGCCGGTACATCGGATATGCCGTCCGCCTCACCGAAATAGCTGCCGGCCATGACAATTCGGAAGATTATAATCCCGAAACCCAAGGTGGCCATGGCGAGATAATGGCCCTTCAGTTTCAGAACCGGGATACCGATGATAAAGGCGATGAGCAGGGCGGCGGCAATGGCCGCTAAACAGGCAGGCCAGGCCTTAACCGTGAGCAGCGGTTCTCCGTAAATATCCTGGCGGCTGATGAGAAGATGGGCGTGATTGAGCAGGGTAATAAAAAAATTATTCCGGTAGGCCGTTAAATCATGGGTGGTGAGAGCCGCTGACACATAGCCGCCGATGGCAAAAAATCCGGCATGGCCCAGAGAGAGCTGCCCGGCATAACCCATGAGGACGCAGAGCCCTATAATCAGCAGGCCGTAATAGGCGGTTATGGTCAGCTGGGTCAGATAATAGGCAGTGCCGGTATAAGAGGTCAGGAGCTGAACCGCCGTTACCGTGAGGGCCATTACAGCCAGCGGCAGGTATCTCTTCAGGCGGCGCATCAAAACTCCTTTAAAGCGGCCGCTTCCTTATTGCCGAAGAGGCCGTGAGGGCGGATAAAGAGTACTAAGAGGAGGATGGAGGTGGCAATTATTTCTTGATATGACTGGGGCAGAATCACGATGCTGAAAGACTCAACAAGACCTAACAGCAGGCCGGCGGCTACAGCCGCCATACTGTTGCCCAGGCCGCCGAGGATGGCCACGGTAAAGCCCTTTATGGCCAGGCCCGGCCCCATGTCATACTGGCTGTAGGTGATGGGTGACATAACACAGCCCGCCGCCGCGCCAATGGCGGCGCTGAGCATGAAGGAGAGGGTAATCCGGTTGCGGGTATTAATGCCGCAGAGAGTGGCGGCCAGGCGATTGGCGGCGCAGGCCCTCATCTCCCGGCCCAGAGTGGTTAATTTAAAGAACAGGCTTAAGGCGGTGACCATAACGGCGCAGACCCCGATGACCCACAGAACCTGGGGTGAGACGTTGGCCCCCATGATATTGATGGAACTGATACTGCTGCCATTGAAATAGGGCAGGCTGCGGACACTCTCACCCCAGATAAACAGTGCCGCCTCGCGAATGAGGATGGACAGACCGATGGTGATGATAATCATCCGCAGCACCGATGGATTATCGAGCCAGCGGATAAATATCATCTCCACCAGGGCGCCGATGATGGTTGTGATGATAACGGCGGCAATTATGGCCAGTGGCAGAGGCATAAAAGGGTAAAGGGAGATGGCCGTCATGCCGCCCAGCATGACAAATTCGCCCTGGGCAAAATTTATAATGCCGGTGGCATTGTAAATAATATTAAAGCCAATGGCGACAATGGCGTAAAGAAAGCCGTAAGTAATGCCGGCCGAGAAATATTGAAAGAATAATTCAGTACTCATTTATTGTTTGACGGTAACCGTTCAGCAGAGGCAATAAATTACCCTCAACTCGTAAACTGTAACCGTTCAGGAAAGCGAAGACTCCGGATGTGCCCCAGCTCGGAGTCTTCGCTTACCTCGTTCGTTTCGGCCCCCGAAGCGTACCTGTTGTACGTGAGGGGGCCGAAACGGACGAAGATGGGGTGCAGGTGAACGGTTACGT
>DRPV01000131.1 GCA_011330685.1 Desulfobacterales bacterium | reverse complement strand
GGTTTTGTATTTTTTGGTCAATTGCAGAATCCGCTGGGCCGCCTCAAGGGATACCTTGGGCCGCCAGGCCTGATATTCATGGGTAAGGTCTATATTAATATCACCGCCAAGGGCGTTCTTCAGCTTGTTGAGCAACCGGCTGTCCCGCTTGATTTCCTCCCTGATTATAAGGGCGGAGGGCAGGAGGGTATTAATAAATACCCGCTTTCTTTCTTTAAATTTCACCGTTGCCCGTAAGTCCGCCGGATAGCCGTCAAAGAGTATGGCCGCAACCGGCCCCCGCTCTAAAGGCAGGAGGCCGTAACGATGAAGGGTATCAAGTAATTGCGCCGCCGAGTTAACTTCTATCTCTTTACATTGCAGGGCAGCGCAGAGCCCCTCTCGCTCCGGTTTAATGGGAAGATGAACAAAACGGGGTACCGCCCAGAAGAGAAGCGTGAAGAATCCTGCCGCCGCCAGGGCCGTTAATAGACCCTGAACTATTGCGGTTGGTGTTTGCTCTGCGGGTTCAGGCATCAGTTTTTACTCCTTTTTCTCTATGGGGCTGTCGGCAATACCTGGCAGCAGGTCATTTGGCCCCTCTTCCACCGCCACCGGCTTATCGGCGAGGGGTACAAGGCGGCGCAAGGCACGGCTGCCGATTTTTCGGCCCTTGGCGGAAACACCTTTGATGAGATAATCATTAAAAATTATCTCCAGAGAATTAACCTTGGCCCGTTTACCAGGTACAAAATAGGCCTTTACCCTGGCATCCTGGCCAAGGGAAAGATATTGAATCCGGGACTTTTTGTGGGCTGGGAACAGACGGTATTCCTTTTCCAGGATGAACTTGGGCATCTTGAAACGCTTGACGTAAGACAAGCGTTCAGCCCCGTTGCGATAGATGATATTAAAGAGCAGTTCATTATCCACCTTGCCCCAGAACATCAGCTCTGAACCGACAAATATCTTGTTGCCGCCATTAATAATTCTGTAACTGCCGTCTTTAACAATGAGGAGAATACGGTCGTATTCGGAGCAGACAAAGGAGTTCTCAGCCGTGGCTTTGACCTGATAACCGAGGAAACCGCTCTGGCGGTCATAGCCGCAGGTCAGGTTGGATATAGCAACCTGCCGTGCCTCCACCTCATGAAAAGTGGTAAGTTCGGTACAACGCGGATAGTTACCGCCATACTTCTTGAGTAGAGCGTTAATAAAGGCAATGGTATATTTCACCATATCAGCCAAGTGCTTTTCAACCTTGGCGGCCTTGCTCTTGACCTCCTCAATTTCCCGCCTTTTCTGCTCAATATCGTAGCGGGATATGCGTTTGATTTTAATCTCTAAGAGGCGGATTATGTCATCACGGGTTATCTCTCTAAAGAGCTGGTCGACAAAGGGCAGCAGGGAGTCATTGACGGTAGTGACTACCTTCTCAAAGGTTTTGCAGTTTTCAATCTTCTTGTAAAGACGTTCCTCGATGAAAATCTGCTCCAGAAGGTGGGCATGCAGTTTTTCCCGCAGACGCTCAAGCTCAATTCTTAAATCCCGTTCAAGGTCGGCCAGCAGCTTCTCTGTGTTATAGCGTAAAATCTCATCAACATTTAAGGTTGCTGGTCTATCATCCTGAATTACCGTAAGATTTGGACTTATGGAAACCTCGCAATCGGTAAAGGCGTAAAGGGCGCTGATGGTATCTTTGGCATAAATGCCGCGGGGAAGATTTATCTCAATCTCCACCTCCTCGGCGGTGTAATCGTTAATGGAGATGATCTTTAATTTGCCGCCGCGCACGGCTTTTTCAATACTCTCTACCAGGGAGGAGGTGGTGGTTGGATATGGTATTTCGCGGATAACGATGGTTTTGTCGTTCACCTCCTCAATACGAGCCCGGCATTTTAAGCGGCCGTTTCCCTTGTTATAATTGCTGACATCCAGCATACCGCCCTTAAAAAAATCAGGGTAAATAGTAAAGGGCTCCCCGCGCAGAATATGTTTCTGGGCCTCTAAGAGTTCGACAAAATTATGGGGCATGATCTTGGTGGCCATGCCCACGGCAATACCGTCGGCTCCTTGCATAAGGAGAAGAGGGATTTTGGCGGGCAGGACGACCGGTTCCTGCATCCGGCCGTCATAGGAATCAACGTATTCGGTAATATCCTTGTCAAATATTACCTCTCGGGCCAGGGGTGAGAGGCGGCATTCTATATAACGCGGCGCCGAGGCGTTATCACCGGTGAGGATGTTGCCGAAATTACCCTGGCGGTCGATGAGATAGCCCTTATTGGCCAGATTGACCAGGGCCGCAAAGATGGAGGCATCACCGTGGGGATGAAGTTTCATGGTTTCTCCCACCACATTGGCCACCTTGTTAAAGCGGCCGTCATCCATATTCTTCAGAGTCTGCATAATCCGACGCTGTACCGGCTTTAAGCCGTCACCAAGGTGAGGAATGGCCCGCTCTTTGATGACATAGGAGGTATATTCGAGGAAATTTTCATCAAAGAGACGATGGAGCTCGCCGCCTGGTGTTATTATACCATCGTCTTCAGAGTTAATTTCAGTATCCATTATTAATCGTAAGTCTATGTTAATGCGATTTTTTACTGCTGTGTGTCATGTTAAACTCGAAGGCTGTTAATTAACCACACCCAACTTCACATAACCCCCTAACTGTAAACGATCCAGGGGGTGGTGTTCATGGAGCGTTTACCTCAAATCAGGCGCTTCATAATATAGGCCTTGCGCTTGGGAGTGTTCTTGCCCATATAAAAGGAAAGAATATTCGGTACCTCGTTCAGGGCGTCAATCCCCACCTGGCGCAGGCGTATATTAGAATCGATGAACTGCTTAAATTCCCTGGGGGAAATTTCACCAAGCCCCTTGAACCGGGTAATTTCAATCTGCTTTTTAACCTTGCCGCGGCCGGCGAGTTTGCGGCTCGCCTGTTTCTGTTCAGCAATGGAATAGCAGTAAGTGGTCTCTTTTTTGTTACGCACTCTAAAAATAGGGGTCTCTAAAATATATATATGGCCCCGTTTGACCAGGTTTTCAAAATAATGCAGGAAAAATGTAAGCAGTAAGTTCCTGATATGCAAACCATCCACATCGGCATCGGTGGCCAGGATGATCTTATCGTAACGCAGCCCGCCGATGGAATCTTCTATATTCAAGCCGCGCATGAGGTTGTACATCTCGTCATTTTTATAAAGCAGGGTCATGGACTGGCCATAGACGTTCAGAGGCTTGCCCTTCAGAGAAAACACCGCCTGCCTCATGGGGTCACGGGCGGTTACAATGGAGCCCGAGGCCGACTGACCTTCAGTGATGAATATCATGTTTTCCCGGCCCGGCTTTGATGGTTTGCCCTTGGTTGGGTGATATTTACAGTCCTTGAGCTGCGGTACCTTGATTGCCGCTTTACGGGCCTTGGCTTTGGCCTCTTTGCGGACACTCTGGAGATCCTTGCGTAATTTGGCATTCTGCTGCACCTTACCGATAACGATCTCCGCCGTTTCTTCATTTTTGTAAAAAAACTCGCTGACCTGTTCCTTGACCTCTGCGACAATGGCGGGACGAATCTCCGTATTACCGAGTTTGTTCTTGGTCTGGGATTCAAAAATTGGTTCTTTAACCTTTACAGCCACCGCCCCGACAATTCCGTCCCGCACATCCTCACCGGCGAATTTTTTTTTGGAAAATTCATTTACCCCTTTCAGTATTCCCTCTCTGAAGGCCGAAAGATGAGTGCCGCCTTCATTGGT
>DRPV01000130.1 GCA_011330685.1 Desulfobacterales bacterium | reverse complement strand
GCTCTATGAAAGGACAGATAAACCGATTATTGTCGTAAACCCGACCCGTTATGAGCATCCTTTTACTGATGCGCTGGAGAAATGGCGGTGGCTTGATGCTTATCTCCAAAAAGGGGTTGCGGATGGTAGAGTTATTATGCTTGCCAATAATAAGGGTGACGAGCATTATTTCCGGTATTTTACCGGCCTTTCTTCAGAAGTTGTACCAAGTTTGTGCTTGTACACTAAAGCGGTGTATACAGGCAAGCGCCCTCAATTCCCCCTGGTTACCAGAATGAGATCGGTTCTGCTGCCGAGAAAAGAGATGCGGCTGGTCGCTTGTCTTGAGCATTTACGCCGTGATTGGGCCAGAAATATCTTTGTGAAATTGTCTCGCAGGCACGGCCGGATTCTCGGTTCAATGTGTTTGCATCGCTATGCCGTCAGCAAGGAAGAGATTCTTAAAGATGGTTATACCTGGCAGGCCTTATATGATTTTAAGGGAATTATCCATATACCGTATCAGGTAAGTACTATGTCGATATTTGAGCAGTATTCAGCGAACGTTCCACTTTTTTTCCCAAGTAAACGCTTTTTGTTGGAGTTGCACAGAGAAAATCCGGATAAGGTACTTTGCGAGTTATCTTTTTACCAGGTGAAACATCTTGATTACAGTGGTCTGGAGCGAGAAAATCCGAACAATGTCGGTGAGGAGGCGGTGATCAGACAATGGATAGAGCTGGCGGATTTTTATGATCCGGACAATATGCCGCATATTCAATATTTTGACTCCTTTAAAGATTTAGAATCTCTGCTCGTTACGGTTGATTGCGAGGCGGTCAGCACCAGGATGAGTGAATTCAACAGGATAAGGAAGGAGAGGGTGTTCAAGCAGTGGCAAAGGGTAGTGGAACAAATTGTTGCCTGATTTTGATGACCTGTGACTTGAAAGGAGTATAGATTGCCATCTTTGGAAATTACCACCAGAATAGGCTGCAAAAATAATTGCAGTTACTGTCCGCAGGAACTTCTTGTTAAGAGCTACAAAAGGCGCTCCCAACAGTTTAATATGCCCTTTGAGCTCTTTAAGCAGTGCTTGGACAAGGTTCCTCTGGATGTGCGGATCGACTTTTCCGGTATGGCCGAGCCCTGGCTCAATAAGCGCTGTACAGATATGGTGCAGTATACTTATGACCGCGGTTTTGAGGTGGTTGTTTACACCACGCTTGTCGGGATGGAGATGGCAGATATTGAGCGGCTCGCTGCTATTCCCTTTAAACATTTTGAGGTGCACCTGCCGGATGCCGATTCTTTAACCCAGATAACAGTTAATGATAAATATTTACACAAAGTAAAAAAAATTGTGCAAAGTGATATTGGTGGCCTGAGCTTTATGACCATCGGTAATCTTCATCCACAACTGAAAGATATTGTTGGCAATAACGTAAATGAAAACGAGGTAATAAGCCGGGCTGGGAACCTGACTGATTATCCAGGCATGGATAATCAAAAACGTTTGGCCGGAATCATTTACTGTGACAGCTGCGGCAGTGATTTTAACCGCAATGTTTTGCTGCCCAATGGTGATGTCATTGTCTGCTGCATGGATTATGGGATGCAGTATGTTATTGGCAGCCTTGTTGAATCAGGCTACGCTGATTTGTTTAAATCTGACACTATTCGCGGGATGCGGAATAAACTTATTGATGATGCAAGTGACATATTTTGCAGATACTGCCATAATGCCTCTCGGAGTCGTTTAAACTGGCTGCCGGGGGCCAAAAAACTTCTGAAAATGTTTAACTGATCAACCCTTTTGAACAGCGAAATTTTACTCTCTGCCGAAAAAGATAGTCAACATTACTGCCATGCTGCCAATCTTTGCCCCCTAATTCAGTAGGGTGCCAAAGATGCAGAGCTCTGGCCTCTTTTATAGCTGAAACGCCTGAAAATCCAGCCAGGTTCATTCTGTGTGAAAGATCTTCATCCTCACCCCCCCAGCCGGTAAAATTTTCATCATAGCCGTTAATATATTCGAGGTCTTTTTTGTGAATTGAAAAATGACTGCTGCATTGTGGCTTTCTTGGGCCTATGAGGCGGAGCCGCCGGAGAACAAGGTGTTTAATAAATCTACGGTGTTCCCGAATTATTGGTTTCTCTGGTAAGCGGGTGTAAAAATTAACCAATCGTGAGGGGGATATTCCTTGAGCTATTAATTCATTTGTCGGTGCTTCCGGTAAATATTTAACTAAAGCGCTCACGTATCTTCCCGGTTTGGCTTTGTTAAGATGGCTGGTTACCGTGTCCGGCATGACCGCGAAGTCACAATCCAAGAAAATAAGGTAGTCACCCATAGAAGCCCGGATTGCGTTATTTCTGGAGGCGGCAAGCCGGAATCCCTGCTTTTTATGCCAGATATGGCGAATCGGGAAGTCAAAATTTTTTATTAATTGTTTTAACTCGTTCACGGTATATTCTGGAGAACCGTCATCGGCAATAAGAACCTCATCGAAATATTTGGCGCTGTATTGCAGGGATTCCAGGCAGACCTTCAGGTGGGTTAATCGTTTGTAGAAGCTAATGATAATACTAATCATACTAAACCATTAAAACCGGTGAAATGCTTTTTTGAGCTTGTAGAGGCGATGGTTAACAGCTGCTTTAAGGCTTCTCCGGTATGGGGGAATTGTGATTAAAGATTTGTTTTTGGGCTGGGTATCCGCCGCTATTTTATCCGCGATAAAGGGGAATAACTGATAATTGTTAAGCACCAGTTCTCTGGCTTCTTCCAAGGCGGGGAGGCGTTTTTGCAGGTCGTCCCTGGATATTATTCCTTTGATTTTTTCGACACATGCCTTGGGGTTATCGATGTCTATCCAGATGAAGGACTCTGGGGGGAAGTAGTCGCTTAAGTTAAGGCAGCCGTGATAAATGGGAATGGCTCGGGCCAGGAAGCAGTCGGCCACCTTTTCTGTCCAGTAGTCCGGGCTGCTGCTGTTTTCGATCGCCAGGGAGTATTGATAAGGGGCAAGGGCATCCCATTTGTCGTCAATGGGCTGTATTGCCCTGCCAAAAAGATCAATATCAAGCGTCTTATCTGTCTGAATGGCCTCTAAAAGGGCGTATCTTTTGGCGTGGCCGGGAAGGTCGTTGGCGTTACCCACGACCCATGAAAGCTTTTTTGTTTTGAAAGTCTCCGGCATGGAAATAAGCTGGTCATATGTCTTGTTGATATACCAGGGCAGGGCTGGGTGAGATGTTATATATTTATGGCCGGGCGGTGGATGGTGGGTGAATACTTTGGCGAAAAAGTCGTGCTTTTCCAGCAGCCAGTCACTATGTCCTTTCAAATATGGCTCCTGCATAACAGCCCATATATTAGTTGCCGGGCAGATGGCTTTTACCTCTGTTTTTATTAGATTATTTAAAAACAACAGATAATCACATTCTTTTACTGATTCCTCAGTAAAACGGATATTTCCCCATATTCCGAGGCCACCAGGGGTTTGACGCCTGATATCCGGCTCTGTCCAATTCTTTATAATTCTGACTAATTGCATCTATAGTTTATTTTTGTTCTGATGGAAAAAACGTTCGTTGGGGTATTGCTCCGGTCCCTGGTCTGCGAGGCGTACTGGTTGGCCAAAAAGGCCCGGAATGCCGTATTGATCATTTACATATTTCTGCTGAATAAAATTTCTATTGAACCGGCTGTATTTGGTGCCGGAATGGCATTCAATATTTACGGGTTTGTAACTGTTAACGGTTTCTTCCGCGAAATTATCAAAATATTTAAGTTTGACATTGGCTATTTCCCGGCGGTATTCATGGAAATAACGCCAGCTGATATCACCGTCCTCTTCGCCAATGCCGAGAAAACGCTCATCAAAATATCCCAGATAGTCAATTTCCTTACGGCTGATTAGAAAATGAGACCAGGAATTATTAATTGTGAATGAGCGGTACTCATTAAGAATGATCTGTCTTTTTATATCTTCAACAAAGGTTGGTGAATTGATCATTATATCGTCATTGAGCATGAGGATATAATGATTACTGGCGTGGATAATGATAGAGTTCCAAAGTTTGGCAACTCCACGGAATACCGGAAACATGATGGGGAAAACATTTTGTTGAGGAGATAGAAAGGCGAGTATCTTCTGCCTGTAACTTTCATTAAAAGCCTGGTTGTGTTCTCCATTAACGGCAACAATGATCTCTGTATGATTATCGAATTCTCTTATGCGGTTTAATAATGGTTTAAAATATTTTTCAAAGCGGTCGGCAAAGGTTGTGATTCCAATGGTGATTTTAACAGTTTTGAGCTTGTCTTCCAAGTTCTGGTGTGTGGTTGTCGCAGGAACTGGCGAGATATTTCGCAGCAGAGAATTGATCTTGGCGGACAAGGAAAAATTTTTTTCACGGTGTAAATCAAACAGGGTGCCGTACTCTGAATTAAGCGTGGGAGTATCGGAGTAGGCTACTCCATCAGGAAGTTCTCCCTCAACTCTGAATTTTTCAAGTTTTAAATGGGCGGCAAACTGGGATGGATCCCTGAATATTTCCAGCCCGTTTTTTTTCACCAGAATTGATAAGACGGACTGATCGTGGCGGTGGTCATAGAACTCTGGATAGTTCTTTTTGCCGCAGGTATTGGGTTGATCTGTAATAATCCGGGGATCTTCGCAATAATGGAGCCATTGCTGTATAAAATCAATATTAGCTTGATTCTTTATAAACAGGCTTGGAGACCCGGCTACCTGTTGAGCCTGGTGGAATGCCTTATTATCGGCCTCCATTAGAATAAAGCAGTCGCGCTTTGTCCAACTTTTATTGACAAATGTTGTCGTGTAGCAGGGAACCTGGAAAAAAATAAGCCCTTTACGGTTGAGGCTGAGGTTAATCAAAGGTTGCAGGCTGGCAATTATTTCAGCGCCGCTGTCACTATATATAATTACATCACCATCATTGGCCTGTTTTAAGGCTTGTAAAATTATATATGGTTTCCAGAGCCAATAACCAGCTCCACGTTCCTGATTTAGGATCTCTTTATTTTTTTCATAAAAGTCTGTGTGTAATATATCTTTGTCCGTGTAAGAAAGACAATGACCAATGCCAAACTTGCGGGCAGATTTGTTAAGCCTTTTTTGGGCTTTTAAAAATCTATTAGTTGCATAGTTAACCAGATATGTTTGCATAAAGATATTGGATTTTAATGGGCTAAATCATAATAGGCAATTGTCGGTAAGTTTACGCCATCTTCCTGAAATTTTTTAAAAACGATAAATAAAACAATTAGACGACGAATAAACAATTTATTATACAATCAGTATAAGTTTTAATCTACTTTTTAAAACTCGCGTATAGAGAACAAATAAATTGTGGAGGGGGGGCTATGGGACAAAATGAATTTCAGATAAATGTTATTGAGGCCATGGAGATTCTTGATTCCAGGGGTAATCCCACGGTAAGGGTGTTTCTTGAACTTAAGGGCGGAGTGCGGGTAAGCGCCTCAGTACCATCCGGTGCCAGTACCGGTGAGAACGAGGCTCTGGAGTTGCGGGATAACGATTCGGGCCGTTACGGTGGTAAGGGGGTATTGGAGGCAGTGGCCAAGGTGGAGGAAATTATCGCCCCGGCCCTTGTGGGGCAGGATGTCCGCCGCCAGGCGCTACTTGATCGGATAATGATTGAGCTGGACGGTACCGGAACCAAGGCCCGTCTGGGGGCCAATGCCGTGTTAGGGGTATCCATGGCCGCCGCCCGGGCTGGGGCTGAGGCTTGCGGTCTGCCGTTATACAAATATCTCGGCGGCGCCGTGGCCCGCCGTCTGCCGGTGCCCTGTATGAATATATTAAACGGCGGCGCCCATGCCGATAACAGTGTTGATATTCAGGAGTTCATGGCCGTGCCCCTCGGGGCGCCGTCATTTGCCGAGGGCTTGCGCTATGTGGCCGAGACTTTTCATGTCCTTAAAAAGATACTTAAAAGCAAAAAATTGGCCACCAGCGTTGGTGATGAGGGTGGCTTTGCCCCGGATCTGCCTGATAACGAGGCTGCCATGGAATTGATTGTCGAGGCCATGAGTCAGGCGGGGTATCGGCCCGGCGTGGATATTGCCATTGCCCTGGATTCTGCCGCCAGCTCCTTTGTTACCAAAAACGGTGATTATGATCTTAAATGGTCGGGAGCCGGGGTTAAGGATACGGCCGGGATTATTGATCTGGCCGCGGACTGGCTAGAGAGGTATCCCATCGTTCTCTGGGAGGATCCGCTGGCCGAAGAGGATTGGGCGGGGTTTAAGGCCTTTACCAAACGATTCGGTAATAAAATTGAGGTGGTGGGCGATGATATCTTTGTCACCAATACCCGTTATATCCGGCGGGGGATTGTTGAATCCAGCGCCAACTCCGCGCTGATTAAACTGAATCAGATTGGTACGGTTACCGAGGCGGCGGATGCCGTGCGGATGTGCCGGGCGGCCGGCTGGCGGACTTTTTTGTCGCACCGTTCCGGGGAGACGGAGGATGCCTTTCTGGCAGATTTCGCGGTGGCCATGGACTGCGGTCACCTGAAGAGCGGCTCGGCCAGCCGCAGTGAACGTCTATCTAAATATAACCGTCTGCTGGAGATTGAACGGGAATTAGGGGCGGCGGCGGAATACTATTGGTAACTCTTTGAGAAGGCGGTTATGCGCGCAAGCACCTTCTCACATCATTATCCGCCTAATTATTAAAGGGAGCCGTCAGTTTTGGCGATTCCTTTTTTTATTTGACTTGCGCTGCCAGCTATGCGTTTAATAATTAAGGAGACTTGGAGGTTTGCCCCAAAAATATCGGGAGGCAGAAGAATGAATGAACCGAAGGATGGCAGCAGCAAAATGGATAAAAATATTATTTATCAAAAAGTAAGGACTACCCCGGTAAGAATCAAGCTGATATTGGTAGATGGTTCGAAAATTGAGGGCACTTTTCATCAGCCCCCAAATTTGCGTCTTACGGATATGTTGAATCGAAACATCCAGGACAACCCCTTTATGGCCGTTACCGATGCCAATGTCGTTTTTGCTGACGGGGAACACGCGGAGTATAAATTTTTTAATGTTAACCGAAACATGATTCTCTGCTGTTTTCCTGTTGATGAGGAGATAATGCGGGGCTTCTGACTGGCCGGGGTACAGCGCTGTCTGTTTGGAACAGCAGAAGATTATCATACCGTTCAAAACTCCATGGCAGCCCTTGCCTGGATTCCCATCACTGCGATTCCCGCCTTGATCTGGTGGGGACATATATTGACCCCCTCTGGTAAATATGAATGATATTGTTGAAAATTGAATTGAAGATGCGGCAGGCAGCACTACCTGTAGATAACTGCCGCTCCTGTTGAACAGTTTATTCAAAAGTCACCTGCCTGTTGGCCTAGTCGGTATGCCTGATTGATTGGGTATGGATGTTACAAAACCTCTCTATTACGACCTCTGAATCCTGCCTGCCCCACCATCTTCCCCATCTTAATTACCCTTGACAATTGACAAAGCTGGCCTATTTTATTGGCGTAAATTACAGCGTGCGGCCTGCGGGCGGCGCGAGCCGATTGATATTTTCTTTTTGGGGGATTGCAATGACAATTGATGTTCAGGAGCTTAACGAACAGGTGGGCAGGGAAAGCGCTCTGCTGGATCTGGTACGCCGTGAGATCGCCAAGGTGATTGTCGGTCAGAACGCCATGATAGAAAGGCTGCTCACCGCCCTGTTATGTAACAGTCATGTCCTGTTAGAAGGGGTGCCGGGGCTGGCCAAGACCAAGGCGGTGCAGACCATGGCCCAGGTGATGCAGGTTAGTTTCCAGCGTCTGCAGTTTACCCCGGATCTCCTGCCGGGCGATCTTATCGGTACCCTGATTTATAATCCCAAGAGCGGCGAATTCACCACCCGCAAGGGGCCGATTTTCGCCAATATTGTCTTGGCCGATGAAATTAACCGGGCTCCGGCCAAGGTGCAGAGCGCCCTTCTCGAGGCCATGGAGGAGGGGCAGGTGACCATTGGTGAAAATAGTTATCCTCTGCCCATGCCCTTTATGGTTCTTGCCACCCAGAATCCCATTGAACAGGAGGGGACTTACCCCCTGCCTGAGGCCCAGATGGATCGTTTCATGTTGAAACTGAAGATTGACTATCCGGATAAGGCCCAGGAAAAACAGATATTGCGTCTTATGGCCGGCGGCGAGGAGCCGGTAGCGGTTAACCCGCTTTTGGGGATGGACGATATCACCCGTCTGCGGCAGCTTACCACCTCTGTTTATCTTGATGAAAAAGTTGAGGATTATATTGTTGATCTGATCAGTGCCAGCCGGCGGCCGGCTGATTATGGCCTTGAGCTGGATGATATGCTCCAGTATGGGGCCTCGCCGCGGGCGACTATTTTTCTGGCTCAGGCGGCCAAGGCCACGGCGCTTCTTGCCGGACGCGGTTATGTAACGCCCCAGGATGTCAAAACGGTGGGACTTGATGTCCTGCGCCACCGGCTGGCCATTACCTATGAGGCCGAGGCCGAGGAGATCACGCCGGAGGATATTATCGGCCGCATTTTTGACACCGTTGCCGTACCATGATTCCCAAAGAGCTGGCTCATAAAATCAGGTATATCCAGATTGTCAGCAGCCGGGCGGTTAACAATGTTCTGGCCGGGGAGTACAGCTCTGTTTTTAAAGGCCGGGGGATGGAGTTCGATGAGGTGCGGGAGTATCAGCCCGGTGACGAGATCCGCACCATTGACTGGAATGTAACGGCCCGTACCGGCCGCCCCTTTGTCAAACGCTACATCGAGGAACGGGAGTTGTCCGTGCTCTTTGTCGTGGATATCTCTGCCTCCGGGGGCATTGGCAGTACCGGCAGGACGAAGAGCGAGGTGGCGGCGGAGATCTGTTCATTGCTCGCCTTTTCGGCCATCAAAAATAACGACAAGGTGGGGCTTCTGCTCTTCTCCGAGGGCATTGAACTCTTTATCCCGCCCAAGAAGGGCACCTCTCATGTCCTGCGGATTATCCGGGAGGTACTCTATTATAAACCGCAGGGCCGGGGTACTGATATTGCCCAGGCCCTGGAGTACACGGGCCGGGTGATGCGGCGGCAGGGGGTTATTTTCCTGATTTCCGATTTTTTGGCCCCTGATTTTTCGCGTCCCCTGGGACTGCTGGCCCGGCGTCATGATATGATCGCGGTTTCAGTGAACGATCAGCGGGAACTGGAGCTGCCGGCCCTGGGGCTGGTTACCCTGAGTGATGCCGAGACCGGAGCCCGGATGCTGGTGGATACCTCCGACCCCGGTTTCAGAAAGCAGTACGCCCGGCAGACAGCGGCCCGGCGCCGGGCCCTGGAACGTCTTTTCCGCTCAAGGGCGGTGGATCATATTCCCCTGGTACTGCGACCAGCCGCCCAGGTTAAAGGCGGGGTGCAGTATGTTGATGACCTGGTGCGTTTTTTTAAGGGCCGGGAATCAAGAAGATGAGCTGACAGATTGATATTTAAGAATAAGTCGATGAATCCCCGGAAACCCTTTATAAAAATAATGTTTCTGTCCCTGCTACTGCTGCTTGCTGCCGGCTGCCAGAGACAGGCTGAGCACTCCGCCCCCCTTGTCAAGTCCGGGCCGGAGGTGATGAGGCATTATCGGAAGGGGCCGGTGGAGATGACCCTGGCGGTGGATCACCGGCGGATTAACGCGGCTCAGTTTTTTCATCTTACTCTGCGGGTAGAGGGGCCGGAGAACTATGCCTTTGAGCTGCCGGGGCCGGATACCAAAATGCCTGGTTTCAGTAATGTCGGCGGTAAACTGAATCGTCCCATATTAGTGGGTAAAAACCGGATTGCCCAGAGTCAGACCTATATTCTGGAGCCTTCGGGGCCTGGTAAGTTCAAGCTGCCGCCCCTTAAGGTTCTGGCCTGGAACGCCAACAAGGATAAGGCCAAGGCGGTGGAATTAATGAGCACGGAGATTCCTTTAAGCGTGGAATCCCTCTTTGGGCCGGATAAAAAGGGCGTTCTATCCGATATAGAGCCGCCCGTGCGTCAACCGCTTGACTGGCAGTTATGGGCGGCGGCCGGGGGCGGAGCGCTTCTGTTGCTGGCTCTGATTATCTGGTTATGGCGGCGGCGCAAGCCGGCAGTTCCCCCCCTGCCGCCGCCCCTGCCGCCTGCCGAGCTGGCGCGGCGCGAGTTACAGCGTCTCCTGGAGCGGCAATTACCGGAGCATGGTCAGGTAAAGGAGTTCTATGCCGCCCTCTCTGCCATTATCCGGCAATACTTAGAGCGTAATTTCGGCATCCGGGCGCCGGAGTTAACCACCGAGGAATTCCTGGCCGAACTGGGACGCCGCCCGCGGGGAACCAGTGTTATAGCCGGTCATCGGGGTTTAAAGCAGGAACATCGGCATCTGCTGCGTGATTTTTTGATTCATTGTGATCTGGTTAAATTCGCCCGTCATCAGCCGGAGGTGGATGATATTGAGATGGCAGTTACTATCTGCCGGCGTTTTATTGATGAGACCGACGGCTCTGAGCGTGAGGTTGATGATGAGAAGCCTCTGCCGGCTCTGGAGTATAAATCATGAGATT
>DRPV01000129.1 GCA_011330685.1 Desulfobacterales bacterium | reverse complement strand
TGGTCTCCACCTTGGAGATATCCAGCTTACTCTGCGAAGAGACGGTATCGGCCGTCCAGTCCGTCAACACCAGGCGGCCGGCGGAATCAATAGAGGCATCACAGGCAAAGTCCTTACCTATTTGATCCAGCATATCCTGAACGGTTGCCGGAGGCACGGCGGTCAGGTTAACCGTATAGGAGCTGGTTTGACTGCTGCCGTCACTCTTGGTACCGGTAAATTTAAATATATCACCATCGTTCACCGCCCGCGGCTTGCCGCCGTTGATAGAGGGATCACTGTTATCATCATAGACGCTGTCCCACTGGGTGGCGGCGGTAATGGGAGTGGTGTCACCGGTATTGGTACTGAAGGCCCGGCCGGGAGCCAGAACCATTCTTTTGGAGGTAGTAATGTTAATCTGCGCTTCAGTAGAGGTTATGGCCGTCAACGAGGTGGCCGCCGCGTCATCAATCAGACCCCATGGATTGGCACCGGTACTGACACCTGTAACATCATCATAAGCCATGGAGGCGGCTAAATTGCCGGACTGGCTCACATCGATAACCCGCAGATTGCCATTACCATCCAGAACCGCCCGGGCCAGGGAATTGGCCCCGCCATAGGCAGTCGCCATGCTGCTCAACAAGTCACTGATCTTGGAGGAGGCTGTGACGGTATAGGTAGTATTAACCGCGTTACCATCAACATCCGTTCCCGTAAAGGTAAAGGTGTCATTAACATCAACCGCAGGAAGAGAGGTTCCCCGCAAACCGACCAGGAGTTGGGTATCATCCGTCACCACCGAACTGCCATCCGTAGTAATCCCGGTATCGGTCTTCAGGGCATCAGTCACGCCAACTGTTGAAGCGCTGCCGAAGGGCACCGAATTATTGGCCGAGATAGTCTCAAAACGGGTAACATACATACTTGATTTACCGGCCGTATTATCAGTGAGTTTTAAACGGCCCTTGGCATCTATAGACGCCGTGCAGCCAAAGGTAGTATCTAATTTATCAAGTAAATCCTGTACTGTATTGTTGGGTTTCACCGTATAGACCAGACGGGTAACAGGATCAGAGCTGTTATTCCAGCCCTCAAAGATAAAGGTATCACCCTGAGACATGGCATTACCGTTGGAATCTGAGACCTTTGACCAGGTTGTGGCGGAGTTGATAAACTGAGTAATATCACCACCTGAGGCCAGAGCCCGAGCCCCTGAATCACTCACCAGAATCTGACTCTGAGCCGAGCTGCTGCCATTATAACGGGCTCCAAGGTTTAATTTAATATCCTGATTTGCAGCCGCCCCGGTAAAATTGGTGGGAAAGGAAAAATAGGAATCTCCAGCGCCTAACAAGATACGATTATCCGGTTTGGCCGGATCAACTTGACCGTCAGGCGGTACCTTATAGGCATCGACAGAGGTTATATTACCGCCGGTATCAAACTGTATCACCCCGTACATCAAGGCCCCGGCTCCCTTATCATTCTTGTAGTTATAGCGGGTATCAGGGTTATAAATGGACTGCTCGCGGGTGGTAAGAGCCCTTAAATCTTCCGCCGGATCACAGGTAATCAGGAACTCCCATTGATTATCATTGCCCGTTCGATCAAAATAGGTTGATATATCATGGCTGGCTCCCTTGGAGTCATATATCTTCACCGAAGTGGTATAATCATATTTGGTGGAATCGATGGGATCGCTGGGGTTTACCGCCGCCGCGTTGGTGCCGTTCCAATTATTAAACAGGCGGTCTTCATTAACCTCATTACTTTTCCGGGAATCGACATTGGCAATAACCTCCATCGATTTTGTGGCCACCGGCGGCGTATTCTTACCAATGCTGATATCACCGATGGTACCTGCCCGCTCGCCGGTGGTGGAATCAATGGTCCACCCCTGAGCGAAATGGCCGACGGGATCAACCAGAGCGCCATCCTTGTCAAAACGAAACTCACCGGCCCTGGTGTACATATCCGCGGCGGAGCTGCCCGCCGCCCGCAGCATAAAAAATCCCTGGCCGCCAATGGCCATATCCGTGGGGGTGGATGAGCTCTCAAATGAGCCCTGCGCGAACAGACTGTCAATGGCGTTCAGGGTAACACCGCGGCCCACCTGAGCGGAACCGGCCGCCGTGGATACCGACTGAGCCAGAACATCCTGAAAGGTCGAGCGGCTGGACTTAAAGGCCACGGTATTGACATTGGCCACGTTATCGCCCAACACCGACATCGCCTCACCCATGGTACTTAAACCGCTTATACTTGAATACAATGAACTTGAAACACCCATTGCCGTCTCCTTGTAATGTTAATTATTATGCTTTGACTTTATGCAAACGATCAATAACCCACCATAGAAAATGATCGCCCTCTGCCTACTTGATAACCTGCTGGATATCATCCGCCCCGACCTGAATATGGCCGTCCAGGGTAATAGCCGGGCTGGCTCCTGAAAAATCAACCCCGGTAACCAGACCGCTGCTTTTTGAATCGACATCAACCACATGACCCGTGGCATCCAAGGCCTTAACCTTGTAATAATAGGCTCCATCCGGCACCGTTTTGCCAAACATATCTTTACCGTCCCATTTCAAGTCGTAATGACCGGCCGCCAGACCGCCCCTGTCCTCCTGCCAAACCAGTTGATCATTATTATTATAGACCTGAACCGTGGTGGTATTGCTGGCATCACTTAAGGTAAAGTCACCCAGGCCCGGCGTACCGCCTTTAACCCCGATCTTATCGCCGCTGACCAGCACCTTGGTATTCAAAAGGCTCAGGAGCTGCAGATTATTCTGTGAGGTTTGATAGTCCAGCAGTTTCTTCATGTTATCGCTCATCTTGGTGGTAGCCTGCATATTACTGAACTGGGCCAGCTGCGAGGCCATCTGATAATTATCCATGGGCTTCATGGGATCCTGATATTGCAGCTGAGTGATAAACAACTTCATAAAGTCACTCTCATGCAAACTCTTGGAACCTACCGCGTCTTTGGGCTGTACCAGAGTACTGCTGGTTGTATTGGCGACCCCTGAAATAGACATTTTTTCCCCTTTCTCTGTTTGGAACTCAGACTAAAACACTTATCCGGCTGTCAGCCCAGCGGTCGGCCCGCAGCAATGCCCTGGACAAAGATGCTGATGTTTCAAGGGCCGCGGCCTTTCCGCCGCCCTTTCGGCCTTTATCTAAACTCAACTGCTCCCAGGCCGATTCAAAACGCTGCCGGCTGTCTTCAGAGTTGTTATGCTGATCAACCATAACCATGCAGGACTCCAGATTATAGCCCTGCTGATTAAGATTCTGCTTAAACTCATCCATATTCTTTTCCAGGGTCTCTTTGACCCGGTGATTATCCATCACAAAGGAGACCATGACATGATTATTCCTGACCTGGAGATCAACCTTGACCTCCCCTAACTCCTTGGGATACATAGTTAAAACCAGGTGATGATCATCACGCTGCAGGGCCTGGGTAACGCCTTGACTAATCTGCTCAAAGGCAAATTGCGGCAGAATGACAGGGGTTGGGGGAGTCCGCGGCCTGACCGCCGACATGGCATCGGCAGCACGGCTGTCAACCGGAACTGCCGATGAGGGCAGAGAACTGAAATCCACTCCCCCGTTTTCAGACTTCCGGCCTTTAGAATCATGCCCGTCAACCAGATCCTTAACAAGCTCAAGGTCACTATCACGCGCGGCCTGCCCCGTGAGTTTTTTACCATCCGTCATACCGGCATCAGTATCAGTATCAGTCAGGGACGATTTCTGCCAATCCGCCGTCAACGCTTCATCCCGGCGCATAATTTCATTAATTTTGTCAACCTTGACCTTAGAGAGATCAACCATCTTCTGGAGCTGTTGATAAATCGCAGTCAATGACTTCTGAACCACCGGACTCCAGCTTGTATCCTTCTTGACGAACCCCGCCTGCTGCAGGACATCAACAAGATTATTCAGAAAACCCACCGGCTTAATTTCAGGCTTAGCATCCTCTACCATATTAACGGTCTGCCCTAACAATTCCTGCAGACGGGCCATGCTCATAGTTTCCTGACCACCCCCGGCCTGTCCTCCAGCGCTCAAGGCCTGCTTAAGACTGTCCGGAAACATCTCCAGCAGCTGCCCTCTGGTAAGTCCAGCCGCCCCTAACATATCCCGGAACTGCCTCATATCGGCATTAGAGACCTTCACCGCCCGCCAGCCGTCATGGGCCGCCTGGCTATTCTGGGCCTGAAGCCTGGCCGCGCTTAACTTCTCAAGACCTTTAAGATAGGCTTTCAGGTCAAAACCGCCGTTATCGTCCACGCTTTTAGCCGCCAGGGCGGACAGGGCGGCAGGGTCAACTCCCATACGTTCAAGCATGGACTCCATAACCGGTAGGTCACTCTCCGGGGCCGTGACTGTTTCCGGCTGCCGCATGGCCTGAAAATGCTGCTCCAGGGCGGCCAGTATATCCCGCAAATTTATCATGCCCTTATCATTTAATTGTTTCTGCCAGACAGCGAGTTCTTTATTGCTCATCCCGGCCGCGGCAGCCAGCTTGCGCAGCATATCCATACTCTTAAGTTGAAAACTCCACTCACCGGCAGCATGCTGGTTGGGCTGAGCTGACAGTTTCTTGAGATCGGCTGATAACTGCTGGAGGAAAGCGGCAATATTTGCCCCTGAGTCCTCATGCCTGTCGGCGGTCTTTTGCTGTTTTTTATCCTGAGTCGTCTGTTGATCTTTAACAGCGCGATGTTTCACCCCAAGCTGAGCGCTCCGGGCCCGATGTTCACTCCGTACCTTTTTATCAAGATAACGGGCAAAATTATCCTCCCGCCCCGGATCAACCTGAGCCTTGGGATCAGGCCGGTCACCGGGCCGTGTATCAGCAAGGTAAGTATTAACCATTATGTTTGACATTTATCTCTCCCTCAATTATCCGCCTTGCGGTAAAGAGCTTACAATCATCATTTCCAGGCCAAAGAGACCGATAGCCATCCGTAAAGCAAGGGCCGTGCCATAATCGGCAGGCAGCAAGCCAGGGTAGAGAAAACGCGGCGACAGAACAGTAATCGCCATAAAATCAAGTAATTATGAATTATTTATTTATGAAAGCTGCTGGGAGCAAAGCGAATTATCGGTATGGTTGCAAGCCGATAGGAAAATAATGACGACTACCGCCAAAGGCATAAATCAAAAGAAGGGGGAATTTTTTTCCGATCTGGAGCGGGGGGGGAAATCTGCTTTGGCCTCCAGCACACTGTCTTAAACTTAACATCAGCAGACAACAGCGCGGAGGAATTACACTATAAGCGTTTCAGGGGCGCTTACGAGATATCCGGCCAGAGAATTATAGTTTGTTGTAAAACAACGTAAACGCTCCAGGAGCAGGCGCCCCTGGAGCGTTTACTAAAAAACGAACATTAGGCCTCATTTACCCTCAATAATTTCATTTAAGTCACTCACCGCCTGGGTCAATTCTCCGGTTTCATTCACCACCGCCTCGGCGGCAGCGGCAAGTTCTTCAGAATTGGCAGCAAGGCGTTGAATACCATTATCCATCTCATTGGTGGCGGAATTTATCTGAGTGATGCCATCGGTCTGCTGACTGGAGGCCTCACTGATCTCGGCAATTAAAGCAGCGGTTTTCTTAATGGTGGCAGCCACCTCGTTAATCACCGAGGCCACCTCATCAACCTTTTCTCCACCTTCAGCGGCATGCAGGGCCGACACCTCAATGAGCTGCTGGGAGTTATCCACTGAATTTGAGGTACTCTGGGCCAGATTTCTCACCTCATCGGCCACCACCGCGAAACCGGCCCCGGCCTCTCCCGCCCTGGCCGCCTCCACCGCAGCATTAAGAGCCAGAAGATTGGTCTGAAAGGCGACACTCTCAATATCCCTAATAATCACCGAGAGCTTTTCACTGTCATCTTTTATCTGCCCCATACGCTCCAGCATAATCTTCATGTCCGCCTCCGCCTCATTAACCTGGGCCTCATTGCGGCGCATAAATTCATTGGTATGGCGGGCATTCTCATCATTCTGGCGAATCATCGCGGTAATTTCCTCCAGGGAAGCGCTGGTCTCTTCAAGTGATGAGGCCATGGAGGAGGCCATATCGGCATTAACCTGGGCGTTATTGGCCGCGACTCCGGTCTCTTCGGCTATACGACTGGCTCTCTCCCGCAGAGAGACAATAACCCCCTCTATTTTACGGGTAAGATTCTCCACAATAAAACCGGAGCAGGTAAGAACAATTATCAGGACAATTATACCGCTGACAATAAAAATAATATTAAAGCGCCTGACCTCGTTTATCTTGGCCCTTTTGAGTTTGGCCAGATCCTTACGCAGATGGTCAACCATGGCCTTAGAGGACTGCATCACCGTATAAAAGCTGGTCAGATAATCGCCATTAAAGGTATCCTGGGCCAATTCCGGCTGGTCAGCGGCCAGAGCGGGAAGAATCTTATTTCTGAGCAGAGCGGCCATTCTTTTCCAGGCCGCGCCGGCTGCCCTGGCTTCTTTGACCACATCCGGCGCCCGCTTGATATTATGGCATGATATGCAGCGTTTGCCTTTACCACCCTTTTCCTGATCGCCTACCGCATAAAGCAGACCGTTAACAACTTCATCCAATCTCTTGATATTACTATGAACATCTTTGGCATCATCCTCGTCATAATCCGCCAACAGGGGCTGTATATCACTGTTTAATTTATTAAGATTGACTCTGGTTCGAGCCACCTGATCAATGGTGTCGTACTTAAATTCAATTCCCTGATAGGTCTCACCACCAATTTTGACCCGTGAGATGACCACCAACGCGGCCGCCATGATAACGATTAGAGCAAGGGAGACAAAAGCAACCAACATAAATAATTTTTTTCGCAGACCCACCGTATACCCCTCTTTAATTGTTGTGATTATTCAGCAGGATCACCCCCTGAACAAGATCATAGCATGGAGTCAAAGGCAGTTTACAGCCCAATCTCAACACGAATTACACAAGAACAATTATAGGGGGATTACGATGCGGAAAACAAGCTTTTTCTGGAGTGGGTAAGAAGAGACTTATTTACTGCCAAGCATACCAAGCCGTTTGCTGACCGCGACGGCCTTGGCCTGATTAAGTTTGGCAATGATTTTGGCTGCCAGATCGGTTTTCATGGCCCGCAGAACACGGGTGGTTTCAAGATCAGACATGGTATTAAGCAACGGGGCAAGTTTGGTGGGACTCATCGCGGAATATATTTTTATAAGTTTTTTAAAATTTTTATTTTTAACCGCCTTATATTCCGCCATACCCGCGGCAAGCCGGGCCTCAAAATCCTTTTGCATTTTGGTGAGACGGGCAATTCTCTTATCGATATCAGCCTTCATGGCCGTCAACTGCTTCTCCTTAACCTTCAAGGCTGCCTCCTGAGCCCGCACCGCGGCTTCCCGCTTCCGCAAGGCCTGCGTCCTCTCTAAAGCCACAGCCCCGGCCTTACGCAGAGGCTGATCTGCGGCTTGGATCGTAAGAGGCCGCCAAACGACTATTAGACCAATGATCATTAAGACCAATACCCATCTAATAAATATTCCGGCTGATTTTTTTCGACTGCTCAAAATACAAGCCCCATTATCTTTGTCATCCCTGACTCTATCGAAAACGCAAGACCGCCTGTTCATCGCTTTCTTTCTGCTCCTTGCGTAACTCCTCCTGGCGGTAGAGCTTAAAGTCTTTTTCCTTTAAACGCTCAACAATCTGCCGTTCCTTCATCCGGGCCACCAACTCGGCCCTTACCACGGCAACAGCCTGTTCCTGGGCGGCAATGGCCTGATATTGAAAGATAATTTCCCGGTCTTTACGCTCAATATTCTCCACGTAAAAGGAATACATGGCCGCGGCCATGGTTCCCTGTTGGTAACGGCTTAAGTCCTCCAAGGCCTCTGACCTTTTCGCCTGCAAATCAACCAGATAGGCCTTATGATTTTCCAGCACATAGAGTTCGTGGGCCAGTTTCAACTGCGCCTGCTCCTCTATATTACGGCGCACATTGAGCAGGGTCTCTAATTTATAATGGTAAGCCATTATCGTAAGCGATCAATTAACTACACCGTAACCGTTCAGCTGAGGCAATAAATTACCCTCAACTCGTAAACTGTAACCGTTCAGATGTGCCCCAGGTTCGTTCGTTTCGGCCCCCGAAGCGTACCTGTTGTACGTGAGGGGGGCGAAACGGACGAAGATGGGGTGCAGGTGAACGGTTACGCAGGCTTGGAACGTGTGCAGGGTGGTGTTCATGGAGCGCTTACACATTATCCGCCTGGTTTATCAAAGAGCCAAGGGCGTCAGCACTGTCGGTGAGTGAGGCGGATTCATCTACCTGCTGGCAGAGATAGCCGTTTAAGTCATCAATCATATTTATGGCCTCATCAATTTTCGGATTACTCCCCTTGGCATAGGCCCCGATATTAATCAGATCCTCTGATTTTCTATAGACTGCCATAATTTCCAGAAACTTACGGGCCTTAATCATATAATCCCTGTCCATAACATCGGACATGCAGCGGCTGATGCTGGACAGAATATCAATGGCCGGATAATGGCCTTGAGCCGCCAGATCACGGCTCAACACCACATGACCGTCAACAATGGAGCGTACGGCATCGGCTATGGGCTCATTCATGTCATCACCCTCCACCAACACGGTATAAAGACCGGTTATACTACCCTTCCCCTCACAGGTTCCGGCCCGTTCCAGCAGCTTTGGTAATTGCGAAAATACCGAGGGTGTGTAACCCCTTGAGGTGGGAGGTTCACCAATAGCCAGCCCCACCTCCCGGCTCGACATGGCAAAGCGGGTTACAGAATCCATCATCATAACCACATCCCGGCCCTGATCGCGAAAATATTCGGATATAGAGGTGGCAAGATAGGCCCCGCGCATCCGCACGAGAGGCGGCTGATCCGAGGTGGCCACCACCACCACCGAACGAGCCAGCCCCTCCGGCCCCAGATCACGTTCAATAAAATCCTTCAGCTCCCGGCCCCGCTCACCGATCAAGGCAATAACACTGACATCGGCCGCCGTATGTCGGGCGATCATTCCGAGGAGTGTACTCTTCCCAACTCCCGAACCGGCCATAATTCCAATCCTCTGGCCCTTGCCCAGGGTCAGCAGGCCGTTTAAGACCCGAACTCCGACATCCACCGGTTCCTTTACCCGCTCTCTGGTCATGGGGTTTAAAGGCTCGGCATAAAGAGGATAGTAGCTGGTTACCGGCAGCGGCCCCTTGCCGTCTATGGGTCTGCCAAGTCCGTCAATTACCCGGCCCAACATAGCCTCTGAGACCGGCACCCGGGCCTGACCACCCACCTGCCGGATAACACTGCCCGGCTCCACCCCTCGCATCTCGCCGAGAGGCATGAGCAACACCTTGCCCTGGCGGAATCCCACCACTTCAGCTGGAACCGCCTCACGGCCACGAAAGGTACTGATTTCGCAAATGCTGCCCACCGAGAT
>DRPV01000128.1 GCA_011330685.1 Desulfobacterales bacterium | reverse complement strand
CTTCGTCCCCGGTCACAGCGGCGGGCCCGTCCCGGATTTACACCGGATTCCCTCTAAGCTCAATTTTGAGCATCTGAACGGTTAAAAACAAAGCATAAATCTTTTTAAAAATCAAGTGGTAACTTTAGATACGCCAGATACTGTTAGCCTTATGAATTTCGGCCGCTGCGCCAGATGGAGATGAGCAGCCAGATGCCGCCTATTGCTGCGCCGATGAAGCCAAGCAGGCCAAAGAGGGGTAAGCCGAGCAGGATGGGGCCGCGCTCTACTGTCATGACGATGGACGAACCTATGATCATGGCGGCGATGACAACCCCCATGGTCAGGCGGCTGGTGGCGCGATCCAGTTGATTGCCAAAACTTTGTAATTGTGTCACGTCGACGTGTATTTGCAGTTTACCGCTCCGGGCGGAGCGTAAAAGCTGGCGCAGATCCTGGGGCAGGCCGGTGAGAATGTCGAGACCACTGGCCACCGCCCGCCATCCTCGTTTAATCAGGAGGTCAGGGGCAAAACGGGCCAGCAGCGCCCGGCGCAGAAAATGGGAGGCCTCTGTCACCATGTCAAAGTCCGGGTCGAGTTGGCGGCCCATTCCTTCCAGACTAATCAGGGATTTGGCCAGCAGGGTCAAATCAGGTGGTAAGGCGAGATGATAATCCTGGAGGAGGATTGTCATGTCCGCGAACATGGTACTGATGTTCAGTTCCTTCAGGGGCACACCATGGTATTGATCGACAAGGCTCTCAATTTCTAATTTCAGGCTTTCAATGTTGATTCTGCTCTCTCCCGTCCAGTCTAATAGCACCTCCACCGCATGATCGACATCCATCTCCACCAATCCGTGGAGCAGATCCACGACCTGGTTGCGGCGGTGGGCGGATAAGTGGCCGACCATTCCGAAGTCAATAAAGGCGATACGGTTTTCCGGCAGGTAAAAGAGGTTGCCCGGATGGGGGTCGGCGTGGAAGAATCCATCCTCCAGAATCATCTGTAATACGGCTTGAGCACCGCGCTGGGCGATGATTTTTCGGTCAAGACCTGCTTGGTCAAGCCCCTGCAGGTCACGGCCGGGAATGCCGTGGATGGCCTCCTGGACGTTCACCAGTTCCCCTGTCCACTCCCAATAGACCTTGGGGATGACGATTTCCGGGCGGTTCTTTAAATTACGGGCAATTCGTTCCGCGTTGCGGCATTCTGTGGCGAGATTCAGCTCGCGGCGTAGAGACAGGGTGAATTGGCGCACAACCTCCCGTGGTTTGAAGCGGCGCATTTCCTTGGATTCCGCCTCAATAATTTTTGCCAGGCGCTGTAAAAGCCGCAGATCAGCCTCTACAACCGGTTTGATCCCGGGACGCCGCACCTTGACAATGACCTCATCCCCATTCAGCAGGCGGGCGCTGTGTACCTGGGCAATGGAGGCCGCGGCCAGCGGCTTTGGAATAAACTCGGCAAAGATTTCTTCCGGAGCGGCCCCCAGTTCATCCTGCAGCTGCCGCCTGATCTGCTCGAAGGGTACCAGGGGGGCTCGATCCTGCAACTTTTCAAATTCAGCAATCCACTCAGGGGCAAAAAGATCGACGCGGGTGGCAAGAATCTGGCTCAGTTTAATGAAGGTCGGCCCCATCTCCGCCAAGGCCCTGCGCACTCGCGCCGGCGGTGCCAGCCGGGCCAGCTCGCCCGCTTCATTCCAATGCAGCACCTTGCCGGCCCGTTCCAGGGCGTTGGCCATTCCCAGTCTCCGTACCAGGTCGCTGAAGCCGTAACGAATCAGTACTGAGGCAATATCATGGAGCCTCCCGAGGTCACGGGCGGCGCTCAGGGTCTCCCAGAGAGCGGAGGACATTACTTCTCCTGCTTGTTGTTGCCTGTTTTATTAAGGGCCTCTGCCAGGCCGTCTAAGAAACCGGCGGCGGCCTGGGATATCTGGGCGCCTGCCTTTAAAAGGCTTTCGGCACTGGCGCTTACCCCTTCGCGCATATTCTGCCCCAGCTGACTGCTCAGGGCTCCGGCCGCTTTGGCTGCCGCTTTGCCAACCAGGGTGCCGCTGGTGCGGGCGTGTTGGGCCAGGCTGTTGAGTGAATCTTTTACCGTTATATTGGATGTCTTGGCTATACTTATTACGGTATCGAGAAACATATCTTCCAGAGCCCGCAGATCCTCTATGGCCTGTTTGAGATTTTGAGTGCTGAAATTTTTTATGCTGCCGGCGGCTTCCTGGATGGCCAGTTTGGAAGCCTCGGCGGAGGCAGCAAGGGCCTCATCCACCCCGGCCATTGCCTCCTTTAACGCCTGCTTTGTCTCGGTGCCCTTCATTATTATGCCGACGCTCGCGCCCCGCAGTACCGCCTGGACGACTTCTCTCATCCGGCGCAGATCCAATTGCCCTTCGCTCAGGGCCTTCAAGGTGATATTCCGGACAGCCTCGCGAATATCATCCCCGTCTTCTACGGCGGCGCGGGCGGCCTCTTCTGTCTTCTGGTTCACGTTTTCCTGATTTGTCTGCTCATTCATTTTGTGATCCTCATTTATTTGGTTTTCCAAAAAGATGGCCTTGGTTCTGTCTGCTCACCCTGGGCATGACGAGACATGAAAGCCGCGGCAGCTTCGATTTTTTGCGAGGGCGTCAATTATGATACCCGCAGTATTTTTATTTGCCAACTCTAAATTTGGCTCCAGCCGGAAGCGTGGCGGGTGTGTGAATTTATATTTCTTTAAGGTCGTTTAAGCCGACGGGCAAACTTTTTAAGCTGGTCGATATAATAGGCCCGGTTGGCGGGATCAAGGGCAAAGGCCTTTTCTTCGGTTTGAATGGCCAGGTCAACACGGCCGTTGGCAAAATAGGCCAGGGCCAGGGTGTCGAGAATGTGGGGGGCGGGTAGTTGAATCACGGCCCGTTTGGCTAAGCGCAGGGCGGCGGTACGGTTGTGGATACTGTGAATATCCACCGTGAGCAGCAACCAGGCCAGGTTGTTTAAGACCTCGGCGTTGTCCGGGTTCAGGAGCAGGGATTTTTCATAGGCTGCTATGGCATCTTGATAGTGGCGGCGGCTGTAATTCAGATCACCGAGAAGCTGGGGCCAGACGAAATTCCGGGGGTCATCGGCCATCTTCTGCTGGATGACGGCCTGGGCGTATTTGGCCTGCGGGGCTCCGGCCATGAGATTATCAGGCATTTTCCACAGGGTGAGGGCGGAGAGCATAAGAATCAGGAGGTAGGCGGCCAAACTGCCGTAGATCTTGCGGTTATGGTTATGTAACTGCTTTGAATCGGCTTCGCAGCGCTGTAAAAAATCAATACGCTGGCCGATACTGAAGTGATGCCAGCTCGGCTGGTCATGGCTGGTGCCGCTGAGCCAGGCGATCTTGTCAAAGACCCGTACCAGCGGCTCGGCGCTGCCCATGGCCTTCAAGGCAAAGGCATCGGCCTGTCGTTCAAAATTACGCATGAAAAATCCCAGAATATATCTGAAATAGACGATCATGAGGATGAACATAGCCACGGTCTGGGCCGTGTTCAGGGCGTGACTGGGCTGTTTGTTGACCAGGTGCACCATCTTGTAGAATAGGTCTGAATTGGCCAGAATATAGAGAATAGGATAGGTGGAGAGCTGGGCCAGAACTCCGAAGCCCAGAAAGAGGAGAATGTAGAGCTGCAGGTGACGGAGCTTGACATGGCCCAGTTCGTGGGCCATTACCGCCTCTATTTCCTCTGGCGTCAGGGCCTGAAGCAGGGCCGGAGTTATGAGCAGGTAACGGCAGCTTGGGATAATGCCCATAACTCCGGCGGTCAGGGCCTGGCCCTCAAACATGGGCCAGATCATAATGTCACTGTAACCAACCTTGTATTTCCGGCAGAAATTTTCGAGGTGGCGGCGTTCAGGGCCGTCCGGCATGGAGGTGCATCTCCATATTCGGACAATCAGGGCTGGAAAGGTCAGGGCCAGGCAAATGAAAAATAAAAGCGAAATAACCGGTTCCCCCCATGATGAGTTGAGAACGGTTTTAAGCAGAGGAATAGAGGTCTGGCGCAGGAAATCAGCCAGTATGGATAAAATCAGCCAGGGAAGAATGATGGGCAGATTGCTTTCCACATTGGTCTTAATAAAATTTCTGGTGGAATGGCCTTGGCCGAAAAGACGGTTATAGGGGGCGGCCGCCGCCGCCCACATCATGATTAGATAAGCCATGAAGAGCAGCAGACCGCTTAAATCAACTATGGAAGGCATAGTCCGCGCCATGGGCAGCATGCCAAAATAGTACTGAAAATCCAGGAGATATATATCTATGCTGAAAAAAACAATGGCCAGGATGGAGGCCCGTCGTTCAGCGTTAGTGTAGCTCGCGCCGCTGACAAGTCGTGAGCTGAAAATTCGTTTTAAGAGCCCTTGGTAGATGATGGTTTTAATAATAAAAATGCCGAGGGCGGTGAAAAAAGGGAGCTGCGGTCGTTCCGGGACGCTGTTGGTTGAGAGTATCAGGATGACGATGAGAAAATATATTAAATTAGTATAAATCAAGGTGGGTCGGTGCCTAATCGCTTGTGATTATCAGGAGGCCTGGCGGTTGATGCTCACGGAGGTATTATGATAACGAAAATTTTTAATCAGCTGTTCAAGCTGACTATGGGTCAGAAGTTTGTGGTGGACAAAATATTCACCGAATTTTTTCTGCTGGCGCTGCTGCTTAAAGACCATGAGCCGAACCTGGTTTTCAGTTAATAGCCCCAACTTCACCGCTGAGCAGCCAAAGGAATCGGAGAGACGCCTGGATTTCAGGATATGAACAATGTCGCTGGAGGTAAGCCAGCCAAAGGATTTACCAATTTCACCGAGGCGCGGGCGTTTGGTGCGCTGCCAGATAAGGGCGTTGACAATGGTCTGCCAGTTGGTGACGCCGGAATAAAACAGATAGTGTCCAAAGAGCAGCTTACGGGGCGGAATCTGGCGGCTTGGTGAGGCTTGCCGGTAATTTGCTGTCCAGCCGGGGCGGTGGGATGATGATTGTCCGGTCTGCCGGCGGGGGGAGGCCTGTTTTTTCCTGGCGGCCTGGGGACGATTGGCCCATGATTTGTTTTGCGGCCAGCGTCTGGCGGCAGCAGTGGGCTTGCTCGCGGCCGTGTTTGTTGGCGGGCTCTGCTGGAACTGCGCTAAGCCTCGTTCCCGGGCATCAAGATAGCTTCTCAGGCTTTCATAGGCCTGTTGAACGCCCTGAAAGAGGTCGGCGCCCCGGCGTATAGCGCTCTCGCCGACATCGGTTAACATGTCGGGATGAGTCTCCCGCGCTCGGCGCCGGTAAGCGGTTTTTACGCCGTTGAGCTGTAAATATTCCAGAAATCCCCGGCTTATTTGTATTTCGCCACCAAATAATACCCGGCAGGCCTTAAATAAATCCTGTTCAGCGATAGTAATCATCTTTGCCACCTGTTTTAAAATCGTCGCTGTTGGGGGGCGCTTAGGCGCCAGATAAAATTGTTTGCGGATAAACCAAATCCATCATGCCAGCCCTGCAGGCACAACAGATAGCGTAGACTTCGGATAGCGTAGACTTTGGATAGCGTAGACTTCGAACAAAGGAAACAGAATACGCAAGAATCGGCAGTCCGTAGTTATAATCGCCGCAGGCGGTAACTATACTGTCTCCTGTCTCCTGTCCTCTGTTTCCTGATTTCCGCAAAGTCCTTGGCCATAACCAATAAAAAATTATAGAATGATGGTAATAGAAATTCCCGGTCAGTTAGACAGCGCTGAATATTTATGGCAGTTGCCTTGAAATATTCAAAAAAACAATTAGTTATATAGTATATTATAACTTATTAATTTTAAATAGTTTTTTTATTATGAGGAGGTTTTTTAATCTTAAGCCCCGAGGTGTAAAGGGATATTTGTAATGTGGGTTAAATTATTTTTTAAAAAAATGAGGTGAATAAATGGCTAAATATCATGGGTTTTCCAGTAATAATGCGGTTGCCGGTTTGCGGGAGTTAGCTCTTAATCCCTTTTCGTTGACCGAGCCAAAGGCCTTAAACAGCAGACGTCTTGCCTCGTATTGCTGCCGGATGAATGACTTTGAGCTGCTTTACGCCACCGAGAGGGTTAACGATGATACCTTGTCGGCCCTTCAGGATCTGGCCGATGAAAGCCGGGTTATTGAGCAGTTTAAGGGGATGAAGCGGGGAGAGGTGGTCAATCGGATAGATGGTTATGAAAGTGAGGAGCGCATGGCTCTTCATACCGCGGTTCGTGATTTGGGGGACGAGCCCCTGCATCCCGAGGCCAGCGCTCAGGCCCGGGCGGAACTTCGCAAATTAGAGGAGTTCCTAACTGGTTTAACGGCGGCCGAGATTGTTAATGAGGCCGGGGAATCCTTTACTGATATGGTAATGGTGGGGATTGGCGGCTCTGACCTCGGCCCCCGGGCCCTTTATCTCGCGCTGGCCGCCTTTCGTATTGAGGAACGGCGGGTTCATTTTATCTCAAATGTTGACCCCGATGATGCCGCCGCTGTTCTGCAAAATCTAAATTTAAGCCGCACCCTGGTTAATGTGGTCTCCAAGAGCGGTTCCACCCTGGAGACCCTCACCAATGAAGAACTGGTTCGGGCCTCTTTTAAGGCGGCTGGACTTGATCCGGGCCGTCACTTTATTGCCGTCACCGGCAAGGGCAGCCCCATGGATAATCCGGCCCGCTATCTGCGTTCCTTTTATATGTTCGACTATATTGGCGGCCGTTACAGTGTTACCTCCATGGTGGGGGCGGTGATGCTGGGCTTTGCCCTGGGTTTTGAGCAGCTCTCGGAAATTCTGGCTGGAGCCCATGCGATTGATCAGGCGGCCGAGGAGCCGGATATTCGGCGCAATATCCCCCTGCTCATGGCCTTACTTGGCATCTGGAATCATAATTTTCTGGGCTGTGATACCCTGGCGGTTCTGCCTTACAGCCAGGCCTTGATTCGTTTTACCGCTCATCTGCAGCAATGTGATATGGAGAGTAACGGTAAATCCATTGACCGCTGCGGCCAGTCCCTCGGCTGGCAGAGCGGCCCCGTAGTCTGGGGTGAGCCGGGTACCAACGGCCAGCACGCCTTTTATCAGCTTCTCCATCAGGGGACGACTATTGTGCCGGTGGAGTTTATCGGTTTCCGGCAGAGCCAGTATGGGAAGGATCTGGAAATTCAGGGTACTACCTCTCAGGAGAAGCTGCTGGCCAATCTCCTGGCTCAGTCACTCGCCATGGCTGCCGGCCGCGGTAACGCCAATCCCAACCGCCGTTTTGCCGGTAACCGTCCCAACTGCATTCTTCTCGCTGACCGCTTGACCCCTTATACCATGGGGGCGCTGATGGCAGTTTATGAGACCAAAATTGTCATGCAGGGTTTTATGTGGAATATTAATTCCTTTGATCAGGAAGGGGTGCAGCTCGGCAAGGTTCTAGCCAATGAAATCATTGACCACCTCGCCGCCCGCCGCCGGGATAAAAATTATCAGGGGACGGATGACGATTTATCATGGGCTCTTCTGCGGATGGTTGATAAACCTTAGTCCACCTTCTGAAGTTCACCCGGTGACTTTTTTTGTAAGCAATCAATTAACCACACCCAACTTCATATAACCCCCTAACTGTAAGCGTTTCAGGGGCGCCGCCATGTGCACGTTCCAACCCCGAGATTATACATATCGGTATATCGCGGGGTTGGAACGTGCGCAGGGTGGTGCTCATGGAGCGCTTACCTTTTTTTTGCCCAGCAGGGCGCCGATCCAGATGCCTGCTTCATAGAGCAGGCCGAGAGGGATGGTGAGGAGGAGGGCGGAAAATATGTCGCCGACAGTCAGCATAATGGCCAGGCCCATCATGGCTATATAGGCATAGAGACGGTGTTTGCGAAAATATCTGCTGTCCACCAGGCCGATTTTAGCGGCCGCTGCCATGAGAAACGGCACCTCAAAGGCCAGGCCAAAGGCCAGGGCGTTGCGGGCCACAAAGGTCAGGTAAAGCCCGAAACGGGGCATGGGTTTCAGATTCTGGCGGGCAAAGCCCATAAAGAAGGATAACATCTCCGGCAGGACAATAAAGTAGGAAAAGAGGACGCCGCAGGTGAAGAGGGCGCTGGCCAGGAAGACCACAAGGAAAATCTGCCTTTTCTCGCTGCGGCGGAGTCCGGGAGAAACAAACATCCAGGCCTCATATACTATTATCGGCGAGGCCGCGGCTATCCCCACCAGGATTGAGAGCTTGATATAGCTGAACAGGGCCTCGGTGAGGTTGGTGTAGACCAGGGTTGCCAGTTTGGGGTCGGCCCGGAAGAGGGGGGCTACTAATTGGCGGGACAGGGGCTGGATAAAAAAATAGACGGCAGTGCTGAACAGAACGACACTGAGAAAGGAGACAATCAGCCGCGAGCGCAACTCCTTGAGGTGCTTGAGAAAATAATCATTGACCTCATTCATCAATCTTATCTGCTTTAACGGCCTTTATTGCAGTTTCCTCATCATCATGGGGCTTGTTCTCTGCTGGTGGTTCCGGTGCTTCGGCTGCTGCGGGTGTTTCTATAGTTTCTTTAATTTCTTTAATTTCTTTAATTTCTTTAATCTCTGAATTGTCATCGACATGGGGGACATCCGGGGTTATAGCCGCCGGGCTTGCGTCAGCTGCTGATTCAGGTTTTTCGGTGGATAATGGCGCGGCGTTTCCCTCAAGCTCCGATTCATCCTTGACGCTGTCCTCTTCCTGAATATCCGTGGTCTCGTCTTGAACCCAATTATTCGGCCCGACCTTGTTCCTGTCGGGCGGTGTATGTTCGATCTGGCCAAGCTCACTGGGGTTCTTCTCCCAGGGCTTAAGATCATCATCCTCGTTCAGGCTGTCTTTCAGGGAGTTGGCGGCCCTTTTTAACTCCACTATCTGCCGGGCCAGGGTCTTGGCCAGGTCTGGGAGTTTGTCCGGCCCCACAACGATAAGGGCGACCACCATAATTAAAATTAATTCCGGTAAACCAATACCAAACATAATATTCCAGGGTAAAAGTTAAAAAAGTAACGTCCATGCCCGGTCATTGAGGCATAACGAAACATGAAAGTCGTGGCAAGGCCAACACCCCTGGCAGGTGACTTCCATATAAACCTTGAAATTACGTCATTTGACTGTTCCTGTCAAGCGGCTTAACAATTTGACATTTAATCGGGCCTTGGCTATTATAGGCGCCGCAATCAGCTTGTTTATTCGCAGGGTGACAGGCTTGTATGTTGGAGCTATGGCGCTCCTCGTGGCAGGAAAACAAGCCGTGGGCCGTTCATGGCAGACGGTTATTAATTATAGAGAGGCAGGTATAATGGCAAATGTCGTGGTTGTTGGCACCCAGTGGGGTGATGAGGGCAAGGGTAAGATCGTTGATCTGTTAACCGGTTACGCCGATTACGTGGTGCGCTTTCAGGGTGGTAATAACGCCGGTCATACCCTGGTTGTGGATGGCAAAAAATTTGTTTTTCACCTGATTCCTTCCGGTATCCTCAATAAAGACAAAAAATGTTTCATCGGTAATGGCGTGGTGCTTGATCCCGTTGTTCTCCTCGATGAAATGGCGGGGCTGGGCGCTCAAGATCTTACGGTTACCCCGGATCGCCTGTCCATAAGTGAGAATACCCACTTAATCATGCCCTATCATAAGCAGCTTGATTTAAGTAGTGAGGCTCATATGGAAGAGGGCAAAAAAATCGGCACCACCGGCCGGGGTATCGGCCCCTGCTATGGTGATAAAATATTACGCAAGGGGATTAAGGTCGGCGAATTACGCGATGAGGAGTTGTTCAAGGATAAATTGCGGGACAATATTCGCGAAAAGAATCTGATTCTTGGCGACGGCGGCCCCGGCCCCCTGTCCTTCGATGAAATATACGGCCAGTTCATGGGCTATGCCGAGAAGCTGATTCCCTTTATCACGAATGTCTCAGTGGAGCTTGATAAGGGTCGTCGGGCCGGTAAGAATATCCTTTTTGAAGGGGCGCAGGGAACGCAGCTCGATATTGATCACGGTACCTATCCCTTTGTGACCTCCTCTAATACGGTCTCCGGCGGCGCCTGTATCGGTTCCGGTATCGGCCCGGTCTATATTGACGCGGTAGTCGGTATTCTCAAGACCTATACCACCCGGGTAGGCGAGGGGCCATTCCCCACCGAACTCTTTGATGATACCGGCGAGGCGATTCAGAAGAAGGGCGGTGAATTTGGGGCCACCACGGGCCGCAAGCGGCGCTGCGGCTGGTTGGACGGGGTTGTGGCGCGAGACGCGGTACGCCTGAACGGGATTACCGGTCTGGCCCTTACCAAGTTAGATGTTTTAAGCGGTCAGGAAAAATTAAAAATTGCCACCTCTTACCGTGATGGTGACGAGGAGTTGTTTGCCATGCCGGGAAATATCCGCCAGACCTCTCGTCTGCAGCCCGTATATGAGGAGGTTCCAGGGTGGGTGGAAGAGATTGACCAGGTGGTAAGTGCGGATGATTTACCGGCCAAGGCCCGTGATTATATAAAACGGATTGAGGAGATTACCGAAACCCCGGCCAATATTATCTCCATCGGCCCCGGCCGCGAGCAGACTATCATGCTTAAAAACCCCTTTGAGGTAAACGATTAATAAACTCAGGAAGGTGACCGCCCCCTTTCATCTTTTTACGTAGCGGGCTCCGGCCATGACATCCGCCATGTCAACGGCGCTCTGGGCCAGCATATTGACCACCACCGGCGCTCCCTTGGAGCGCCGGATGGCGGGGGGCTGCAGGGCGGTTAACAAGGAGTGCAGGATGTCGGTTCTGGGGTAGTCCATGGGCTGCTCCATGGACTGTTCTATGTGCCATATGGTCTTGCCGGTACGGGTGTTTAAGAGACGTACCGAGATATCTAAACGTGAGCCGCCCAATTCGGTTCCCTCCAGGGCGTAGTTTATCCGGCCCGCCATGATTAAATCTACCTTCTCCCGCCTGCCGGCCCGCAGGGCTTCATCGGCGTTTCCGTAATGTTCAGGCAATAATTTGACCCGGTGAAAGGTCTCCCGGCCCAGCAGAATATCCTGAAAGATACTGGCGGCGGCCTCTCCAAGGCGCGGGTTAATGCCGCTGGCCAGGTCGAAGGGCGGAATACCCACTGATGACATGGCATAGGCCTGGGGGTCAAGGGGGTGAATATAGACCACTGGCGCCCCTTTCTGAACCGCGACCTGTGCCGAAGACTGGCGCTGGCTGATGGTGGAGCAGGAGGCGGTCATCCCGGCTAACAAAAAAGACAAAAAAAGTATAAAAAATCTGCGCATACGGCTCCTTGTTAAATAGTTACTAAAAATGTTCATCACCCGAAACACTGTCCATCACCGGGCCGTTGCCGTCGGCCAGCAGATAATTAATATTTAAGCTGCGATTTAACTCCATCCCCGCCACTGATAATACCTCCTGGGTGCCGGCTGCTAACAATTTTATATTGATGATGATGGACTTCGGGGTCAGGGAATAGGTTCCGGCCACAATGGCATCCGCCTTCTGCTCTTTTCCCAGTTTTCTGCTCTCCCGGCTTAATATCAGTTCACCAGTTTTGTCTTTGACCATAATCGCTCCGGCCTTGCGAAGTTCTATGACATGAAAGCCATATTTGAACAGGCGGGTGGCGAGGGACTCGCTCAGAGCTCTGCCGAATTTTGAGGTTTGGTCGAGATTGTTAAGGTTGACGATGGTGGTGAAAATAAGGGTTTCATTGGTGTTAAGAGAGCGGCTGCGGTTGTTTATTAATTGCCGGGCCAGATTGTCGCCGATGCCGAAGAAATCAGGGCTGGCGGCCGAGAGAGTTTGGGGGGCGCGGGCCTGGCCGCAGGCGGTAAGCAGCAGGGAAATGAGCAGGACGGCGGTCATTGCCGGAGCCGGAGTTTTAAATATCTTCATTTCTTCATTATATCCTTAGGTAATTAAAAAAAATCTACTGTTACCGCCGCTTAAGTTTTTATGGCTCGAATTTTTTGATGCGTACCGCCACCGGCGCTTTGGGGGGGCTGGATTCATCGGCCAGCATTTGTCTCGTCACCGGGTCAAGCTCAAAGGCCAGGCTGGCATGGGACAGTACCATTCCGTCTCGATTACGGAGCAGGCGGGCGTTTAACATAATCTGGTTATGGGCGTAGGTGTAGGTGCCGACAATCATGGCCTGGGCGTTGTGGATATAGCTTAATTCATTCATATCTCTGGACAGCGCGTAGACGCCGTATCGTTGTCTTATCATCAGCCCGGCGCTTTTGCGGACATCAATGACTTCTATACCGGCCTTCTGCAGGTCGCCGATTAACTCCTCACAGATATAGCGGCCCAGATCCGAGGTTTTGTAAAGACTGTTCAGGTTGACAAAGGTGTTAACGGTGATGACATATTCATCGGCGATACTTTCCCCGGCGTTGGCGGTAAGCTGGCGGGCCAGGTCGGCGACGCGTTTTTGTAAGGCCTTGGATTCAGCCGCCCTGGGCCGGGGCTTTGGCTTTACCGTCGGCTGCCAGGTGAAGAAAGACAGGTAATCCCATATGTTTCTGGCGGGCGGCGGCGGGGAGCGGCGCTCCGTGCGGTATACATAGTCAGAGGGTAAAGGCTGGGAATAATCAAGGGCGTAAGCGTTGTTGGAGGTCTCCTGATTCACGGCGGCCCGCGCTGGAATACTGAGCATGAAGCACAGAAGGGCGGCGGCCATTGTCTTAAATAAAGTCGTCATTATTTTTTATCCCCTTGAGGTTTTATCGTCTGGACGATCAGGGTGTGAGGCGGTGGGTTGTTGGAGGCGGGATAAACCACGGCCTGGTAACGATTAATTCCGCTTTGGGGCCAAAAGGCGCGTAGTCCGCTGCCGCCTCCCGATACAGATGCGCCGCCGGCGGCGCAGGCTGTGATAATGAATGGCAGCAGGGCGTAAAACAATATCTTCCGCAAGGAAATACCTCCAGAGTATGGCTCTTCGTCATTAAATTGACATGCTGAACGGGTCTGGAAAATATTACCGCCCGGCAGTCCGCGGATATTTGCGGAGAGCTGCGGCATAAAGGCCTTTGCCTGAGCGGCAGGGCGGAATATTTTTCCGTTTTTTTGTTAGTTGAACAGGGAGTTCTCATAAAAAGTCCTTTAAATCCGGCAAATTTGACTTTTTACGAGTTTTTCAACCCTGTCATTATTATTATGAATAGTAACGCTATGTTTTGATGCATGTTCGGTGCCAATTGTTATATAGTAAGCCGTTAAAAAAAACAATGCGAAGCGCCGCTAACAAAATTTTGTTGCCAAAGGCGGTAAAAAGATTATATTGGTTAAGTTTTGCTACTGAATACGATTATGTAATAAGAGAAAGGAGCTTTGGGCCTATGGCAAGGATTACAGTTGAGGACTGCCTGAAATTAATTGGCAGTGAAAACCGTTTTGCCCTTATACATCTGGCAATAGCCAGATTGAAGCAGCATCGGCAGGGTATGCCGTTCTTGGTGGAAGGCAAGAACAAAGAGGTGGTGATGACTCTGCGTGAGATTGCCGCCGGGAAGGTAACGCCGGAGAATCTTAAAAGCCTTGAGGAGGCGGTTCGGGCCGAAGAAGAGGCAGCCAGGGTGGCGGCCGCTAAGAGCGGGACGGACGATGAACCGGTAGAGGGTGCCTCTGCGGTAACTGAGCCTGCGGCAGAGAAGGTAGTATCTCCATCAGGAAGTGACGCGTAAGTAGATATGGATTATTACGAAATTTTGGGTGTGTCGTCGACTGCCTCCGCAATCGAAATTAAAAAGGCCTATCGCAAAAAGGCCATGAAATATCATCCTGACCGCAATAAGGGCAACAAGGAGGCCGAGGAAAAATTTAAAAGCGCCGCGGCGGCTTACGAGGTGTTGAGTGATTTGGCAAAGCGCCAGATTTATGACCAATATGGCGAGGAGGGTCTGAGAGATACCGGTTATGGCGGCCCTGGTAACGCCGAGGATATTTTTTCTAATTTCGGTGATATTTTTGAGGATCTCTTCGGCTTTGGCGGCAGCAGGGGCAGCCGGCAGCAGCGTAATGGCCCGGAGCCTGGCGCCGATCTTCGTTATGACCTGCGGATTTCCTTTATGGAGGCCGTACACGGAGTCGACAAGGAGATAGATATAACCCGCCCGGATACATGCTGGACATGCGAGGGCACCGGACTACGGCCCGGTTATCAGAGTCAGACCTGCTCGGTCTGTCAGGGCCGGGGCCAGGTTATGCGTTCTCAGGGATTTTTCCGGATTAATTCCACCTGCCCGCAATGTAAGGGGAGCGGTGAGATGATTACTGATCCCTGCCAGGACTGCGGCGGTAACGGGCTGATTAATAAAAAGGAAAAGGTCTCTTTAAAAATTCCGGCCGGTGTTGATACCGGGGCTCGAATGCGTCTGCAAGGCAAGGGCCAGGGCGGGCGCCGTGGAGGCCAGCCCGGCAATCTCTACGTGATTATTCATGTAGAAGAGCATGACTTTTTTCAGCGTGAGGGGAGTAATATTTATTGTTCCCTGCCGGTGTCAATGGTGCAGGCGGCTCTGGGGGCCAAAATTGATGTACCCACCATTCACGGCACCAAGGCTGTTTCCATTGAAAAGGGAGCGCAGAACGGGCAGACCATAACCCTGCCGGCGGAAGGTGTTCCCAGTCTGCGCGGCAGCGGCCGGGGTGATATGTATATTACCCTGCAGGTTATGACTCCGGTTAATCTCTCTACGGAACAGAAAAAATTGTTGGAGAAGTTTGCCGAATTAGGCGGTGAGAAAAACCGCCATCCCGAGGAAGAGGGCTTCTTCAAAAGACTGCTTAATAATTTTCAGTAGCTGATATGACGATATGACTGCCTCCCTTAATCATTTTGATGCCGCCGGTAACGCCTGGATGGTCGATGTCTCCGCTAAAGATGAAACTGTCCGGGAGGCCGTGGCCCAGGGGGCTGTCATCATGACGAGAGAGGGCTACGATCTGGTGCGGGCCGGGAATATGGCCAAGGGGGATGTGCTGGGGGTAGCGCGGCTGGCCGGGATCATGGCGGCCAAGAAGGTGGATCAATTAATTCCCCTGGCCCATCCTCTTAATATTACCAGGGCCGAAATAGATTTTGACTTTAACGATGCTGAGCTGGCCATTATCGTCCGGGCCAGAGTCAGCATTGTTGGTAAGACCGGGGTGGAGATGGAGGCCCTCACGGCGGTGTCGGTGGCTGCCCTTACCATCTATGATATGAGTAAGGCCGTGGACAAGGGGATGGTTATTCAGGATATTAAACTGCTTAAAAAAACCGGTGGTAAAAGTGGTACCTATATCCGGTAATTTTTATATGAAAGGTAATTTCTAAAGAGAAAGAGATTCTGTAATTTTGTAAACGGAGAAATGGCGTTTGACGCCATTGTTTAACTTGAGGGATTTAACATGGATAAAAAGCAACTGGAATATTTTCGTAAAAAACTGGAGATGATGCATGAGGATCTCTTGTCTGAAGCCGATAAAACCCTGGCTGAGATGACGGGCCAGAATGATAAATATCCTGATCCGACCGATAGAGCCTCAGCCGAGTCTGACCGCAGTTTTGAACTGCGGATTAGAGATCGGGAACGGAAATTACTGACTAAGATAAAATCTGCCATTGAGCGGATTGATAATGATGTCTATGGGATATGTGATAAATGTGGCGACGATATATCCCTGGAGCGTCTTGAGGCCCGTCCGGTAACAACTCTCTGTATTGACTGCAAGACAGAGCAGGAAAATTTTGAAAAGGTTCATGCCGGTTAAAGGCGGATTCTCTAAGGATAAATAAATGCCGGAACTTCGAAAAGACCCAATCCTTGGCCGTTGGATAATTATTGCCAAAGAGAGAGGTAAACGTCCCACCGATTTTATTGTTGACCGGGGTGATGTCAAAGGCGGTTTCTGCCCCTTATGCTCCGGTAATGAGAAAACCACCCCGTCGGAGGTCTTGAGTTACAGCACCAAGGAGCGGCAGGCAAACGCCCCCGGCTGGGATCTGCGGGTGGTGCCGAATAAATATCCCGCCCTGGTCATCGAGGGTAATCTCGATAAGATGGGCGAGGGGCTCTATGACAAGATGAACGGGATTGGCGCCCATGAGGTTATCATTGAGACCCCCCGCCATGATGAGGTCTTTGCCTATCTGCCCCAGAACCGCCTGCTGAATGTCCTGCATGCCTATCGTGACCGGCTCATTGATCTGGCCCATGACCCGCGTTTTCGTTATGTTATGGTTTTTAAAAATCATGGTAAGGCGGCCGGGGCCTCCCTGGAACACTCTCACTCGCAGCTTATCGCCCTGCCCATCCTGCCGCGCATGATTGTCTCGGAGCTTCAAGGCAGCAAGACCTATTATAAATACAAGGAACGCTGTATATTCTGTGACATAATTTATCAGGAATTGAATGAGAAAAGCAGGATAGTCTGTGAAAATGAGGAATTTCTGGTTATCACCCCCTTTGCTCCCCGTTCACCCTTTGAGATGTGGGTGCTGCCGAAACGGCATTCTTCCGCCTATATATCCATGGATGAAAACCAGTTTGCACTCCTGGGGGATATATTCTCCGAATGCCTGCGGCGTTTAGATAAATGTATTGCCAACGCCCCCTATAATTTTGTCCTGCACACCTCACCATTGAGGTCTCAGCCCATGGAATATTTCCATTGGCATTTTGAGATTGTCCCCAAGCTCACCCAGATTGCCGGCTTTGAATGGGGCTCAGGCTTTTATATTAATCCCACCCCGCCGGAAGATGCCGCTAAATATCTAAGGGAGGTCGAGTTATGAAGAATATTTTGCTTGTTGATGATGAGGAGTCTATTCATCTCCTTTACAGCGATGAACTTGAAGAGGACGGCTATAAGGTTTATTCGGCGTATTCAGGTGAAGAGGCCCTGGAAAAACTTAGAGAAATAAATGCTGATCTGGTTATTCTTGATATCAATATGCCCGGCATGAACGGCTTGGAGACCCTGCGTCAGATTAAGGAGTTAAATCCCGCCCTGCCGGTTATTCTCTGCTCCGCCTATGAGGAATTCAAACAGGATATCTCCTCCTGGGCCTCTGATGAATATCTGGTTAAATCTGCCAATCTTGACAACTTAAAGGCCGCGGTGAAAAGGCATCTTGGCTGAGATGAAAGATATTCAGAACCTGCCTGATTTTCGTAAGATTAATATCAAGAAGGTCGGGGTGAAACATATTTCTTACCCCATTACGGTTCTGGATAAGGAAAATACCACCCAGAAGACCGTGGCCACGGTCAATATGTACGTTAATTTACCCCATCACTTCAAGGGTACTCATATGAGCCGGTTTGTGGAGATTTTAAACCGGGTGCATGGCGCCATCAATTTAAAGAATTTTCATACCATTTTGAGCGGCATGAAGGATAAGCTGCAGGCCCAGGCCGCTCATATCGAGATCGAATTCCCCTATTTCCTGAAAAAGAATCAGGACGGCCAGGTGGCGGTAGTGGAGTATGTCTGCCGTATGCATGGTTCTCTGCAAGACACTGATGACCTTATTATGGAACTGCGGGTACCCATTGCCGCGCCCAGTCCGGCTCCGGCGGCGGCCGGGCTGCCGAAATCCCTTGGTAACTGGGGGGTGGCCACTGTCCAATTCCGTTTTCGGCGTTTTGTCT
>DRPV01000127.1 GCA_011330685.1 Desulfobacterales bacterium | reverse complement strand
TGGCCCTGGGGCGTGATCTTATCCTCAATCCGCCTCAAAAGGGGGCACCCCTGAATACCTTTGGCTACCCCTATGCCGAGGTGGGCGGGAAACCCCTTGATTTTTATAAACCCACTGCCTTCAAGTACCATATTGTCAGCTACCGGGTGGGGACGGCGGGTTATGCCCTTATTTCTACTGCTGGACTGAAGGGCATTATTGATCAGGATGATGATACCCTGATATTTGATGCCAGAAGTCCGGAGGAATATCACGAGGTTCATGTTAAAGGGGCGCTTAATCTGCCGGTTGATAATTTTGCGGCTTATCGCCATTTACTGCCGCTGGATCGTTCCCGGCCGCTTGTCTTTTATTGTAACGGGGTTAAATGCGGAAAAAGCAGCAAAGAGGCTAAAAAGGTGCTGGCCCTGGGATATGAAAAGGTCATGGTTTACGCGGCTGGCATACCGGTCTGGGAAGAAAAGGGGATGCCTGTTTATAAAGGGCCGAATTATGAAAAGCGGATTGAGACTAAAAAAATCAGCCCGGCCGCCCTTAATAAACTGCTTAACAGCGGAGCTGATAATTTTACCATTGTCGATGTCCGGGATAGGGATGAATTTGCCGCGGGTCATATTCCGACTGCCGTTAATATTCCGCTCGCCTCTTTTGCCGCCAAATCCGCTGTTCTTGATAAAAAAAAGAAAATTATTGTTTACTGCAACTCCGGCGGCCGCAGCTATGACGCTTATCGGAAACTGATGAAGCTGGGTTATAAAAACATAGACCAGGCAATCTTCGCCGACTGGAAGGCGGCTGGATTGCCGGTTGGCAGGTGATGACACTATTAGGGTCTTTGAGCCTGGATGCCTTTCTTGGTAAAGCGTCCCTGAAACGCTTACCGTTAGGGTGGTTAATTGATCGCTTACCTTTCTTATCATGGCGAAATAGTTATAAACGGGGGAAATCATGAAATCGGAAAAATTTGAGGTAGCAGCTTATCCCGAGATGTGGGATGGCCTTGGTATGGATGTGGCAAGGTTTGACAAGGCCCGCCTGATGTTAGGTGAGGCCTATGAAAAACTGTTTCTTTCCCAGACGCAGCGGCCGGAGAAAATGGCCTATTTTGATGAGATGATCTCCGAGATTTTCGGGGGCCGGATTAAAGAAATCCTGGCGGTCAAGAACTCCGGCAAACCGGTGGTGGGTACCTTCTGCGTCTATATCCCCGAGGAAATCGTGGTGGCGGCAGGGGGTGCCTGCATCGGACTCTGCGGCGGTTCGCCGGGCTCTATCCCTGATGCCGAGAAAATTCTGCCCCGCAATATCTGCCCCATGGTCAAATCGGCTTACGGTTTTAAGGCCGGACGTATCTGCCCCTATTTTCAGGTGGTGGATTTCGTCTATGGCGAGACGACCTGTGACGCCAAAAAAAAGACCTGGGAAATTCTGGATCGTCTGCTTCCCACCTATGTCATGGAAATTCCCCAGATGAAGAGAACGAGAGACCGGGCTCTGTGGTTGGGGGAGGTTAAGGACTTTAAGACCAAGGTGGAAGAGATCTGCGGCCATGAGGTGTCAGGGGACAGGCTGGCTGGGGCCATCAGGCTGATTAACCGCAAACGGCGGGCCCTGCAGCGCCTCACTGAGCTGCGGGCCAATAATCCCGCTCCCATCAGCGGCCGGGACGCTCTTTTAATTGAGCAGATTGCCTTTTATGACGAGCCCGAACGTTTCGCGGCCAAGGTCAATGAACTCTGTGATGAATTGGAGGACAGGGTGAAGGACGGCCGGGGCGCGGTGAGTACTGAATGCCCCAGGGTTATGGTCTCCGGCACTCCCATGGCCCTGCCCAACTGGAAGATTCATAACCTTCTGGAGAGCGCCGGGGCCGTGGTGGTCAACGAGGAATCCTGTATCGGCACACGTTATTTCAAGGATCTGATTGCCGAGGACGGCGACTCTGTTGATGAGCAGCTGGCCCGGCTCACCGACCGTTATATGCGGATCGACTGTTCCTGTTTTACCCCCAACGATGAACGGGTGGATCAGGTCTTAAAGGAATACCGGCAGTCAAAGGCCCAGGGTATTCTCCATTATTCACTGCAGTTCTGTCATACCTATAATATTGAGGAGATCAAAATTCGTGAGGCCTGTGAAGCCCAAGGCATTCCCTATCTCGCCATTGAGACGGATTATTCAGCGGAGGACGCGGGGCAGTTGCAGACCAGGATCGAGGCCTTTCTGGAACAGATCGGGGACTGAATATGGCGGTTGGCATTGATCTGGGCTCGCGCACCATTAAACTCGCGGTTATCAGGGATGGCGAAATCGTTGATGAACAGTTGACTGAGAGCGGTTTTGATCCCTATACCCAGGCGCGGGGCATGCTTGAAAAATATGGGGCCAAAAAGATTGTTGCCACCGGCTACGGCCGTCATCTGGCCCGTGAACATTTCGCTCATGAGGTTATCACCGAGATCAAGGCCCACGCCCTGGGCGCCCGTTATTTTTTCCCACGCTGCCGTACCGTGGTTGATATCGGCGGCCAGGACTCCAAGGTAATCGCCTTAGACAAGAAGGGCCGGGTGAGTAATTTTCAGATGAACGATAAATGCGCCGCCGGTACCGGCCGTTTTTTAGAGATCATGGCCGCTTC
>DRPV01000126.1 GCA_011330685.1 Desulfobacterales bacterium | reverse complement strand
TTGGCAATATTGTTCTCCATGGCTGCCTGCGCCCCGCGGCCGCCGGCTATGGTGCTCTCGCCGAAGGCCCAGGTGCCGGAGCAGGCGGGGAGCTGCGCGGCGGTTTACCCCCACGGCAGGTGGCAGTTTGTTCATCTGATTAAATTCTCCCTGCCCGGTGGCGGAGGCGGGACGGCCATAGGGGTGAGCGTGGTCGATAAGACCTCAATTAATGCCGTTTTGATGACGGTTGAGGGCTTTACCCTCTTTGCCGCCCGATACGACGGCCGCCTGGTAATTACCAGGGCGGTGCCGCCTTTTGATAAGCCGGGTTTTGGCAGGGGGCTGATGCGGGATCTGCAGCTGATTTTTTGGAGTCCGCCCCCGGCTGAGGCTCGGTACGGGAGACTGGCTGATGGCTTAGCCCTATGCCGTTATCAGGAATCTTCAGGCCGGAGTCTGGATGTTATCCCCAGGCCGGATCAAAGTTGGGAGATCAAACAATACAACGCGCATCATCGTGAAATCAGAACCATCAAGGCCTGGCCGCCGGTGCCGGATAATAATAAAATTAATAAAAATAAGCGTCAATGGTGGCCCCCTGAGCGTCTGGAACTTCAAGCCCGCGGCCCCGCGGCATATACCCTGAAAATGAAGCTTATCAGTGCCCAAAAACTGTAGGGGCGGTTCGCGAACCGCCCCATACGGACATAGATTGAAATTATAAGATCCTGAAATTATGAAATTTAAATTGATATACCCCGGATGGCCCAAAATAGGCCGTCAGACCGAGTTCCACCTGCCGCCTCACGGCCCCCTGGTTTTTGCGGCGGCCCTGCCTGATTATGTCGATGTGGAGTTCATAGACGACAATCTTCAGGAGATAGACTTCCAGGATCCGGTTGATTTTGTCGGCATCTCCATGATGCTGACCCTGCAGGCCAAGAGGGGCTGGGAGATTGCCGATATTTACCGTCGACAGGGAACCAAGGTCATGTTCGGCGGTATCTCTACCATGATTCACGCTGAAGAGACCATGCGGCACGCGGATTCGGTGTTTTTAGGCGAGGCCGAAGGGCGGATGGAAGAGGTCTTTGCCGATTTCAGAAAAGGCGCCTTAAAGCCCTGCTATAATTATATGGACTCCCAGCCTCCCATTGAGCTGGTGGGGCCGGCCCGCCGCGATCTTCTTGACCGTAAACTCTATAATTACAAAGGGGTGCAGATGGTTGATCTCGTGCACGCCTCCAGGGGCTGTCGTTTCCACTGCTACCCTTGTGCCGTGGCCTATCTCGGTGGTAAAAAATTCCGGCCGCGGCCCGTTGACCAGGCCGTGGCCGAGATCGCCGGTATCGACAATAACCGCCTGTTCATTGTTGATAACTCTCTTTCGCAGGATACCGAATGGGAGATGGAGCTTTTCCGGCAGATGATTCCCCTCAAAAAGAAATGGTGTTCGCATCCCATTGAGGATAATCCCAAGGTGCTTGACCTTGCCGCTCAGGCCGGTGCCTGGTATGTCTATCAGGCGGTCTTTGACACCTCGGATTATATCAGGGAGCGGATTAAAAGGTATCACGATCACGGTATCGGGGTTGAGGGCACAATTCTTCTGGGGCTCGACAGTCATACTGAGGATTACATCAAGAGGCTGGTAGATTTTTTACTTGAAATTGAGCTTGATCTGGCCGAATTCACCGTGCTGACCCCCTTCCCGCATACCAGGGCGGCAGATGAGCTAGAGAAGCAGAAAAGAATTTTTTCCCATGACTGGAACGATTATTCCGCTGACAAGGTAGTCTATCAGCCGAAAAATATGAGCCCGGAACGGCTGCAGGAACTCTTTGAATATGCCTGGAACACCTTTTATCATGACGAACCCCAGGAATTGAAGATGTTTAAACTCTTTCAGAAGGTGGTGCAGAAGGAGGTGGCGGATAACACCTTTAAGCCGAGAGACCGGAGTCTAACTGGCCAGGCCTTTGGCAAAAAGGTTCGCTGATATGTCCGGTAGTGCGATTGATACCCCAACCGGGGCCTGGCAGCGGCGGCTTCTGCAAAGTGATTTATGGTGCTCGGATAAAGAATTTATCTTAGGCGGCCATACCTTTGCTGAAGTCTATGCAATGGCCCAGAGTCTGAGAGACCTTTTCACGGCGGCTCATGGGGATGAAGGTGAGAAAATCGTCTGCCTCGCGGCGGAGAATAAGGCCGTAATCGCCGCCGCCATTCTGGCCTCGCTTGCCGGCGGCCCGACCCTTCTCCTGCCCTTTGCCTTTTCGGGCCGCGCCCTGGCCGAGATGCGGGCGGCAACGGGTTTTACAAGTGCTGTAACTGATAAGCCCAGAGATTTGCCGCCGGGAACAAGGGTGTTCTGTCCCCGACCGGGGTCTGCCTGGTGGCCCGATGAGTTGCCGCCCATTGAGCCAAAGGCCGAGCTGCTGAGGCTCTTCACCGGCGGCTCAACCGGGATGCCCAAGAGCTGGTCAAAGACGGCCGACAACCTTTTCGCCGAGGCCTTTTATCTAAAGCAGCAGTATCGGATCAGCGCTCAAGACCGGCTTGTGGCCACGGTCTCGCCATATCATATTTACGGACTGCTGTTTTCCATCCTGGTTCCTTTAATCTCATCGGCTGCCGTTTTTGCGGGCACTCCCTCTTTTCCCAATGAAATTTCAGAGGCGGTAATGGATAATGCCGCCACAGTGCTCATCAGTGTCCCGGCGCATTATCGGGTTTTAAGGGGCCGCAGGATTACCGCCGGTTCTCTCCGCCTGGCATTTTCTTCGGCCGGCATGCTGCCGCGGGCTGATAACGAGGAGTTTTGCCGCCGGAATCAGGTGCCGCTAACGGAGATTTACGGTTCCACCGAAACCGGCGGCATTGCCGTCAGGGTGCGGGATAAGGGCGAAGAGGCCTTCACGCCCTTTAAGACGGTTGACTGGCAGAGGCGCCACGAGAATCTTTATGTCCGTTCAGCCTATATCAGCGCCGATGTCCGCCGGGATAAAAATGGATTTTTCGCGGCCAATGACCGGATTGAGCGCGGGCCGGGTAATAGTTTCTTCCTTAAAGGCCGTTCCGATGCCGTTACCAAGGTGGGCGGCAAACGGGTTAATCTTGAGGAGATCCGCGACAAGATAAAGGTACTGCCGGGGGTTGATGACTGCCTGGTTATTACCCTGGCCGTGCCCGGCGGCCGGGAGAGCATGATTGCCGCCCTGATTGTCGGGGAAGCGGTTGATTTGCAGGAACTTAAAAAAAATATCGCCGCCCGGCTTGAGCCTTACGCCCGCCCCCGTCTAATCAGGAAAACCGATAAGCTGCCCCTGACCGCTGCCGGTAAATATGATCTGGCGCTTGCCAAACGTCTTTTAGATTGATGAATCTGCTGCGGGAGGCATATTGCTGCGGTTATGAATGTCTAATCTCCTGGGCGGATCTTCTTGACCGGATTAATGTCTATCCGGTGGCGGATGGCGATACAGGGACAAATCTTAGAATAAGCCTGGCCCCCTTTCGTGAGCGTAGCATGGATAAGGAGCAGCTTATTCACCGCCTGGCCCGCTCCGCCACCGGTAATTCCGGCAATATCGCCGCCTCTTTTCTGATTAAATTTATTGCGGCCGATTCCTTTGCCGAGCTCACGGCCACGGCCGCCGCCGGGCGGGAAAGTGCCTGGCAGTCGGTAACGCGTCCCCAACCGGGGACAATGCTTACGGTTTTTGATGCCCTGCGGGACGCCCTTGCCCATGAGGGAATTACCGGGGAATCAGCCGCCCCTCTCGTCAGGGCGCGGTTGCAGGGCGCGGTTATATCTACGTCCCGGCAGCTGCCCGATCTGGAACGGGCAGGGGTGGTTGATTCCGGTGCCCTGGCCATGTTTATCTTTTTTGATGGATTTTTTCGCAAACTGGCCCGTAAGCGGCACATCTTCTGCCCGGTCACCAATTTATTTGCAGGCCGCTTGACGGTCGCCGACTCCTTTAAGAGCCCGTTAAGCGGAAATTTTTGTGTTGACGCGCTCATCAGCCCGCGGCCGGAGACCAAAGATGGACGTCAGGAGGCAGGCGGCCTGGGGGATATCCGGGGGCGGCTGGCCGAACTTGGGGATTCGGTGGTGGTTGTTCCTGATAAATCGTGCCTGAAAATACATATCCACACCCCCAACCCTAAGGTTCTGCGGCAGAATCTAACCTCGTTTGCTTCAATCGTTAAATGGCGGCACAGTGATATTGATGCCGCGGGCCTTGGGAATCCGGCCCGCGGGGAGAGTCGGCAGACCATTCATATAGTCACCGACGCGGCAGGTTCCGTTTCCCGGCAGGCGGCGGAGAAGTACGGTATTATCCTGTTAGACAGCTATATTGTGACAAAAGATGAGTCCCGCCCCGAGAGCCTGGTGGGGCATGGGCCGATCTATGAGCGCCTGAGAAATGGTGAAAGGGTGACTACCGCCCAGGCCTCGACCTTTGAACGTCATCAGCATTATCAAAGCTTAGTGCAGCAGTTCGGCAATGTTTTGTATCTCTGCGTGGGAGCGGTTTACACCAATAATTATGCCGTGGTCAGCGCCTGGAAAAAGGAATTTGACCCTGATGACCGCTTCAAGGTTCTTGATTCCGGAACCGCTTCCGGCAGACTGGCGCTTATAGCCATCAGCACCGCCCGTTACGCGCGGACAGCGGATTCTCCGGCGGCGGTGCTTGAATTTG
>DRPV01000125.1 GCA_011330685.1 Desulfobacterales bacterium | reverse complement strand
TTTGGCCGGCAATATAGGCCCGGACATCACCCACATGGCAGGTGTAGAGAGAGCCGTTATCAATTAAGGCGGCGATAAAGGTAGTACCCATGCCGGATAAATCATCATTGTCGGCGGCCATGGCCATTATTCTGTTATTAACCCGGCACAGGCTGCTGATAAGCAGATGCTTGATTCCCTCCCGATTGCCCCTTACCTCCCGCAAGGCCGACGGGCTCAATAACTCAATCATTATTTCCACCGCCCGCCGACTGGCCACTTCACCGGCCTTGTGACCGCCTATGCCATCGGCCACCATCATCAGGCTTAGACGGGGCAGGACGGCGAAACTGTCCTCGTTGGCCGCCCGGCGGCGGCCGGTATCGGTGCGGCCGCTGAACTGTATTTTCGGCTGCCGCCAGAACATTAATTTTTTCTTAAACGTAGCAAAGTTCATATATCATCATCCAGATTACGATTGCGCCATCATTTCTACCGGCCAGAAAAATATAAGGCCGGGGGCCGGGGCAAAGACTGCGGATACCGTCCCCCCGGCCGTCCATAATATACTTACAACAAGATTCTTTGATCTCCCATATCTTGATTAAATCATCGTCACAACCGCTGATTATATATTTGTTGTCCCCGGTTATAAAGGCTGCGTTTATTCGGTCATCGTGGGCCTGAATGGTTTCACGGCATTGGCCGCTCTGCCGATCCCAGACCTTGATGGTCCGGTCAGCGGCGGCGGAGATAAATGATAAACCATTGGCGGCCGCGGCAAGGGTGGTAACCGGCATGGCATGGGCGGCTGCCATCCGGGTGCAGCCCCCGTCCTGATCCCAGAAATGGAGGCTGCCGTTCTCGCTGCCGGTCACGAAGTCCAGGCCCTTATTAAAATAAATCAGGGAACGGATGGGGCCGGTCTGGGCGGCTTCAGTCTGACGGGTGGAGCCGCCGGAGAGCTTAAAGGTCTGAATATGGCCGGTATCACTGCCGACACTCAGCCGCTGATTGTCCGGGCTGAAGGCCAGGGCTGTAACCTGTCCCTGGATTTTATATTGCCGTTTATCGCCGTCAGGCAGCGCAATAACATCTATAACCCCGTTTCTGCCGCCCAGCCCCAACATGGTGCCGTCCCGGTTAAGGGCGGTACTTCGTATAGCATGGAATTTGCCTAAGGCGGCTATTTTTGTTCGGCGGCCGTATGAGCGCAGAGTCACCCGGCCGGATTTACTTAACGAGAGAACCTTGCCGGGGCCGGGGAGGTAGAGCATTCCCCTGGCGGTTACTTCCTGGGCCGGAATGGTGGCGATTCGGATTACTCCTTTAATCTTCCCTGGCTGCGCTTGGGGATATAGTTTTTCGTAAATATCTATAAAAATCTTGTCCCGTCTGAAACCTATTCCGGCCCAGGCCTTGAGCAGGGCCTGGAAGCACTCCTCCTGGCGGTTCTCCTTGAAAAGATACTGGATATTTTTGCGTGAGGCCATAAGTGTCTGACCGTCTCGGAAGATTTCCACCGAATTTCTGGGCGGACAGAGGGCGTATTCAGGGAAGAACTTTTTGGCGGCCGGTTCCGCATCACTTGATTGCCAGGCCCGGCCCAGGATGTCACATTTTATCGCCTGCTGCAGGGCGTCAATGATGGCGGATGGCGGCAGTCTCTGCCTGGCCGCCTCCAACTGCCGGAGGAGATAATCGGGCTTGGTTCCCTGCTCCTTCCATTTCAGCAGGGTAAAATTATAAATGGCCTCGGGCAGGGTATCGTTATTGTCCAAAGCTCGGTTAAGCAGCTTGGCCGCCTCTCGTCTGCGGCCTAACTCTAAGCAGGAAACGGCACGGTTGTTTAAGTTTTCGGCCTGAATGTCACTGAAATTAATCTGCATATAAGGGCAGTCAACCTTAAATAAGTCAATATGGGCCTGGTTCAGGTCTTTACGGAGGCTGCTGAAATTCTGATAGCGGGCCGCCGGCTCAAAGGCCACAGCCTTAAGGAGGATTTTTTTTAGAGATGGATGGAGCTTAGATTCGCCGGCGGAGAAGACGGCCGTGGCAGGCACGGCATTATTGGCATAGGGCTTACGGCCGCAGAACATGAGCCAGAGGCAGATTCCAAAGGAAAATATATCGCTGCGTTTGTCGATACGGTGGGCGTCGCGCAGCTGTTCCGGGGAGGCGTATCCCGGGGTGCCGCGAAAACCTGCCGTAACCTCAGGCCCGGCCTGGCCGGAGGAGAGCGCGGCCTCCGGCTTCCCCGGCCCGCTGGCGGTTCTAATCTGGATAATGCCGAAATCGGTAATCTTTAAGAGGGCGTTTTTGGTAAGCAGAATATTCTGGGGCTTTATATCCCGGTGAATAATGCCCTTGCTGTGGGTGAACTCCATGCCGTGGCAAAACTGGACGGCGAGGGAGAGATTGGTGCGCTGGTCACGGCAGCGGCCGCTTTTTATCCACTCCTGGAGATCGCCGCCGTTGATATATTCAATAAAAAGATATGGTGTGTCATCTATATTGAGGACATAAAAACAGGTGGCAATATTAGGGTGCATTCCCATTCTTACCCAGCTGTCGGCCTCGGTGAGGACTCGTTTGACTCCTTCGGGTACCGCCAGCACCTCCGGCCTTGGGGCCTTGATGGCCACGGGGATATTCCAGCCGAGGTGCCAGGCAATATAGACCCGGCCCATGGCACCGCCATGAACTTCGTCCACCCGGTAACGCTCTAAAATAATATCGCCGGGCTGCCAGGCCGGTTTATCAACTGCCGGCCTTGGGCCG
>DRPV01000124.1 GCA_011330685.1 Desulfobacterales bacterium | reverse complement strand
TATGATAAAGGGTCGTGTTCTGGCGCTTACCTCTAACTTTCCCCGTTGGCGTGAAGACAGTACCACTCCGTTTGTTTTGCACCTTTGCCGGGAACTACAAAAAATCGACTGGCAGGTGGATGTTTTGGCCCCCCACGCCCCTGGGGCTGCCAAGCGGGGAACCATCGAAGGTGTGCGGGTGGAAAGGTTTCAATACATGTGGCCGTCTTCCTGGCAGACAGTCTGTTATCAGGGGGGTGCTATGGGTAATTTGCGCAGAAATAAGCTCAATTACCTGCAACTGCCTTTTCTTTTGTTTTTTGAGTGGCTCTCTTTGCGCCGGAAACTATTATCCGGCAAATACGATATTTTACATTCCCATTGGCTTCTGCCGCAGGGATTTATAGGCAGACTGACAGCCTCCTCTTTATCAATTCCTCACATTATAACCATTCATGGCGGTGATATTTTTGGGCTTAAAGGGGGAATCTTCAGCCGAACTAAACGATTTGCCCTACAGGGGGCTGCTGGTATTACGGTAAACAGCTCCGTAACAGAGAAGGCGGTTCTGAAGCTTGTAGCCAAAACCTCGCCGGTACAGAGAATTCCCATGGGGATAAAGACGCGGGAATCACCTGACTTTTCGGGTAAGGTTGATGAATTAAAAGGACTTTACAAAAAAAACGGTACACCTCTGTTGATATTTACAGGTCGACTTGTAGAGGAAAAGGGCGTAGCCGATTTCCTGACTGCCATTAAAATTCTGCTTGCCGACGCCGTTGAGGTCAGGGCCTTGATTGTTGGTGACGGGCAGGACAAAGGAGACATGGAGCACTTGGCGGAAGAACTTGGCATAGCCGATAATGTGGTGTTTACAGGCTGGCAGCCTTCAGAGTTGATACCATGTTTTTTGGCTGCCGCGGATATCTTCGTCGGGCCGTCTCGCACAGCCGCGAATGGCTGGGTAGAGGCGCAAGGCTTGACCTTTGTGGAGGCAATGATGGCTGGAACGCCGGTGATAGCAAGTAACGTAGGCGGAATAGTCGATTCTGTTTATCACGAAAAGACCGGCCTGTTGGTTGAAGAACGAAATCCGGCCCAAATTGCCCAGGCGGTAAAGCGCCTGCTCTCCAACTCTTCCTTGAGGGCGCATCTACAAAAAAACGGCAGGGAGATGGCGGAGAATAATTTTTCCCGGAGGGCCTCAGCCCTGGCCTTTGACACCTTATTCTCAAAGGTAATGCAATGTCGGAATTAGCTGGCAGCCGATTTTCTATTATCATCCCCTGCCACAATGACCTCGACGGTTTATCCGCCTGCCTGTCTGGGATATACCAGCAGAAGGGAGGTACATCATTTGAGGTTATTGTGGTCGATGATTGTTCGGATATGGATGTATCAGAAAGGCTTAAAGCCCAATACCCCAAGGTTATCTTTATAAGGCTAAAGAAAAACAGCGGCCCGGGAGCGGCGCGAAATAAAGGCATAGAAAAGGCCGGGGGACAATATATCGCCTTCATCGATAGTGACGTGGTACCCAATCCCCTTTGGTTAACCAGTTTGGATGCTGAATTTAAACGGGGGGCGGTGATAATCTGTGGCCAGGTAAGGCATTCCTCAAAATTCTGGGCCAGATTAACCGCTTTAACGGCCTTCGGGGAGTATCAGATCAACCAAAATGGTTACAGAAGGCATTGTCCCAGCGTTAACTACGCCATTGCCGCTGACGTGATGGCCCCCTTCTCTTATGATGAGACAATCCCCTTTGCCGGAGAGGATGTTGTGCTTTCAACTCAACTGACTAACGCCGGGCATTCGATCCGCTATCTGACCTCGGCCTGGGTGCTGCATAATCCTGTCTTGTCAATTTGGAAATACTGTCGGCGTTCTTTTATCTATGGTAAGGGGTTCAGGTTTTCAAGGGCACGCTGCCCGGAACTTTCGGGTTATAATTTGCATAGGTATCTTGGGGCATTAAGCTCTGTTGTCCTTTTTTTTATCAGGAGTGGGATTGATTTTACGCGCCTGGCAAAATTACGGAAAGAGCTGTCCATAAAACTTTGGGAAATGCCAATATTCGGGGCTGGAGTTTTATTTACTCGCCTGGTTTATGCGGCCGGAGTTTTTGCAGGTTATATAATGATGGACAAACACTAATGATGACGACCTGTTATGAGTAATAAAACTGCCATTATTATTGTAAATTATTATTCCTGGCAGCTGGTCTGCCGTTGCATTGAGAGCCTGAATAATCACCTTAAACGAGATTTTAAGGTGATTGTTGTTGATAACAGCGACGAACCGGAAGGCGCTGATATAACAACGCAGCATCCTGAGATAGAATTAATCACCGCGAAGGTGAATCGTGGTTTTGCCGCGGGCTGCAACTTAGGGATTAAACGGGCTCTGGAAGGTGAATCTGACTATGTCCTTCTATTAAATCCTGACACCAGGGTTGACGGTGATTTCCTCTCAGCGATGATTGGGCTGTTGGAGCAAAATTCTACGATTGGCATGGCCGGCCCCAAGATTGTTAATGATACCCCCCAACGAGAATTATGGAATGGCGGGGGACGGCTGAACTGGTTTGCCGGCGGCACAAGAACGATTGTTGGCGCGAACAGCTCGGAACAGGAAGTATTTGAGGTATCTTTTTTGTCCGGCTGTGTTTTATTGTTGAGGGCTGAGGCTGTTAGAGATGTTGGCCTTTTAGCGGAAGATTATTTCCTTTATTTCGAAGATACCGATTACGTGCAGCGCTTTTTAAACCGGGGATGGCAGGTCGTTTATACCCCCGGAGCCGTTGTTATTCATAGTGCGTCTGCGACTACCGGCTTTCAAAGTGAATTATACGTCTATTACTTTTCCCGTAATCGTATCAGATTTATGCGGCATTGGGCCAAGTGGTACCAATACGCAGTGTTTATGGCCTTTAACACCTTGGTTAAGTTGCCGGGTTCGCTAATCATTTTCGGAATTCTGCGACGGCGCCCTGGATTGATAAAGGCCTATTGGCAAGGCTATTTGCATGGTTTAATGGGGACAGGAGGCCGATTGGTCTAAATATTCAGCCCCAAGAACAAAAAGGGGGACGTCTATGATCTCATGCGTTTCGCATAATAATTGACAGCCTCGTCAAAACTATGCCTGCAAATCAAAATCATCCGTCTTGATTTATTTTGAAACTTTTTTACACACAAGGCACTGATTATAATAAAGCCGCTTTACGAGAGACTGTCCAACGGGCTGCGAACGCCATGGCCACCACGGTTAAGAACATGAGTATAAATCATGGTGGTTGATACATCAGCATGCCCGAGCAATTCCTGTACTGTTCGGATATCATACCCATGTTCAAGAAGATGGGTGGCAAAACTATGCCGCAGAGCATGGCAGTTAACTTTTTTCGTAATCTTTGCCTTGACGGCAGCCTTTTTTACAGCTTTCTGCAGGCCATTTTCATGAATATGATGACGGCTCACATTACCGCTTCGAGGATCCACGGAAAGTCGTCCACTGGGAAATGCAAACTGCCACCCCCATTCTTTTGCCGCGTTGGGATATTTGCGGCTTAATGCCCCAGGAATATATACTTCGCCACCTCCCCGGGCCAAATCTTCACGATGTAGTTTACGTGTTTCATCAAGCTGGCTTCTGAGATCATTAGCAAGCCTTTCCGGCAAGGGAACAACACGATCCTTTTTCCCTTTGCCATCCCTGATCACGATTTGCCTGTACTCAAAATCAATATCCTGAACCCGCAACCGCACACAGTCCATCAGACGCATACCGGTACCGTAAAGAAGGGAGGCCATTAACTTCTGCCGTCCTTTCAACTGGATAAGAAGCCGTTGGACTTCTCCTTGCGTTAAGACCACAGGTAATCTTTTGGGCCGTTTACTGCGAACAAATCCCCCCAGATCACCCAAGGGTCGCTGCAATGCATGATCATAAAAAAACATCAGGGCGTTCAAGGCCTGGTTCTGGGTACTGGCAGCAACATTTCTTTCTATCACAAGATACTGGAGAAAGGAAACGACTTCATCGACACCAAGCTGCCGAGGGTCACGATTATTGCAAAAACCGATAAACCGTGAAACCCATGACTCGTATGCCTGTTCAGTTCGAATAGAATACCCGCGTTGCCGTATTTGAATTAACAGAAGTTGCAATACTTCGCCATGACAACGACGAACTTCCGCCAGTGCGGATCCCTTAATCTGTGCAAGCTTAGTAATGGTTTTCTCGGCAGGAATTGTGCCGGCAACAGTCGGATGAAATTCACCCAAGCACGTTGAACGTAACCAATGCTGCCAATCAACATCATCCAGCCAAGAAACTTCAAGCATTGCGAATAGTTTCCGTATAGCATCAACAACCTGCCGAAATTGCCAATCCTTAATTCGCGTATTACGGCCCTCTTTTTCCAGAAAGCTATTTACCTCAGCAGGGGTATGTTCTATCAATGGCTTCTCGGGAAATGCTTTGATATATTGCTCCGCTCTAATCACATACCAACGGGCAACCACTCGTTTTACATTTGCATCTGCAAGATACTGTATATACTGATCCCAAAAACGTTTAATCGTTTTCGATCCTTTTTTATTTTTTATGGACATACCGCAATGGACATGGTTAATTAAAATAAGGGGTTTTTCTGTTCATTATCACAGGAAAACCAGAAAGTCAATATACGGAATACATCTATTATGATATTTTAAACTTCTGTATATTTCACTGTTCGGTCTTCAAGAGCGAAGTCCATGCAATAGCGGAAATAGCTTTTGGGGTAAAAAAAATATACTGGGAAAGGAAAAATTTATCCCCGGTTATGCCAGAGCAATTACCGTCTCTTATTTTCTTCCAAAAATTGTTGAGTTGCATGCGTCTCCGTGATTTGTCTTCACAAATTGAGGTGTTGTTGTTATAAAAAAGGCATGACTGAATCAAAACCCCATATATCAATAATTGCAGGCCCTAACGGATCAGGGAAATCAACGTGTGGCCCCGCAATTCTGCAAAATATTTTCCAAATATCAGAATTTGTAAATGCGGATACCATAGCAGCAGGATTATCCGCATTTCAGCCTGGAGATGTCGCAATAGAAGCAAGTAGAATTATGCTCAACAGGCTGAAAGAATTGGCAAGCAGAAAAGAAAACTTTGCCTTTGAAACAACGCTATCAAGTCGTACTTTCGCCACATGGATTGCCAAAATTAAAAAAAATGGCTATCAATTTTCTTTG
>DRPV01000123.1 GCA_011330685.1 Desulfobacterales bacterium | reverse complement strand
GCTGCCAATTATTCCGGCAACTCCGCCATGGGCCCAAGGCTCGATACGGGTGGGTGGCTAACCCTTACAGAAACCATTACTGGTTTCCTCCCGACAGGGACTTTCACCCTGCAAGATACGCCGAGCTTTGCTCGGCGCGATAACGTTTGAATTCAGTGGAAAACAGGTCAAAACTTACGGGACGGGACACTAGTTATTTCAAGGGGATTACCTATGGTAAAATTGCCAAATATGGACTTTTTACCAGACCATCATTGTTGGTGCTTGTAAAAGGGGTAAGCAAAAACAGCTTGCAATATTTGCTTATGCGGATACAGTGATTTTATGAAAACTATAACTCAACTTTTTAAATCGCTGTCTGATCCAACAAGGATTAGAATTATCTGGATTTTGCAATTTGGCGGTGAACTTTGTGTTTGTGATCTTATGGCGGTTCTTGAGCTTCCTCAATCCACCGTGTCACGCCATTTGGCTTATCTGCGTAATGCCGGTCTGGTGGATGACCAGAGGAAGGGGGTCTGGATGTATTATCGACTACCTGAACATGTGAATGATATAATTGCGGAGATTCTGGCTGTTGTCCGGCTGACGGGAAAAGACTCCGAACAGGCCGCCATGGATCAACATCGTTTAAAAGCGTATCTGCGGGAGAAACGGGCCGGGACGTGTTGAATATTCCATGCCCTACCCCCCAGCAGTTACAATGAAACATAAAAGTCACGGTCAACACCCTTGGCCGCTGACCTTCATATAAACCGTTGTCCTCGGTTCACCGAGCACAATAGATAGCGTAGACTTCAAACAATGAAAGCAGAATACGCCAGAACCGACAATAGGCAGTTGTTCGCCGCAGGCGCTAACTACACTGTTTTTCTGTTCTCTGACTTCTGTCCTCCTGCCTTTATAACTTTTATATGAAAATATAAGAATATGAAATTATGAAAAAAATAGAGATATTTGATCCGGCCATGTGCTGTTCCACCGGGGTATGCGGCCCTGGTGTTGACACGAAACTTATCGAATTTGCCGCTGATCTTGATTGGCTGAAGAGCCAGGGGGTAGTGGTGGAGCGTTATAATCTGGCTCAGCAGCCGGATAAATTTGTTAGCTCCAAGGCCGTCAGCACGGCTATGACTCTGGCTGGGGATCTATGTCTGCCGTTGATTTTAATAGATGGCAAAATTGTCAGCCGCAATGTCTATCCCGGCCGGGCTGAACTTGCCGCTCTCACCGGCCTGAATTTACCTTAGGAGATGATGCAATGGATTTTTTAATCAACCCGACCCGATATCTTTTCTTCACCGGTAAGGGCGGGGTGGGCAAGACATCGCTTTCCTGTACTACTGCCATAGCCCTGGCCGATAAGGGATATAAGGTTTTTTTGGTCTGTACCGATCCGGCCTCGAATTTAAGTGATGTCCTTGGAACCGAGATAAGTTCGTCACGGGCGGTTCATCCAGAGGTTGCGGGGTTACAGGCTGTTAATATTGATCCCGAGAAATCGGCAGAAAAGTATCGGGAAAGGGTAATAGGGCCCTATCGTGGTAAATTGCCGGATAGTGCCCTGGCCTCCATGGAGGAACAGCTGTCGGGTGCCTGTACCATGGAAATAGCCGCCTTTGATGAATTTGCCGGACTGCTTGGCAATTGTGAGGCCTTGCGAGAGTTTGACTATGTTGTTTTTGACACAGCCCCCACCGGCCACACCCTGCGTCTGCTTCAACTTCCTTCTGCCTGGGATGGCTTTTTTGAGACCAATACCACCGGTACCTCCTGTCTTGGCCCCTTATCTGGGTTGACCAAGCAGCAGGAGATGTATAAGGAAACCATTAAAACCCTTATTAGTGCCGAGTTGACGACAGTCGT
>DRPV01000122.1 GCA_011330685.1 Desulfobacterales bacterium | reverse complement strand
TGGCGGCCGTTGAAATTAGCGCTGTTGAATTGTGTTGCGCCGCCCATACCCCCGAAAATTGATTCAAAAGGATTGCCGCCGCCCATGCCGCCGGTATTCATACCGCCGCGCGGCCGACCGCCCATGCCGCCGAAGTTGATGCCGAATTCGCGAAAGATATCGCCTAAATCGGCGTTCTTGAAAATATCTTCCTGGGTGTAACGCTTCTGAAAATCGGCGGAGCCAAAGGTGTCGTATTGCTTCTTCTTCTCCGGATCGGAGAGAACGGCGTAGGCTTCGCTGATCTGTTTAAATTTCTCTTCAGCCTGCTTATCGCCTTTATTACGGTCGGGATGATATTTAAGGGCCAGCTTGCGGTAGACCTTTTTTATCTCATCCTTAGTAGCCTGTTTGTTTACGCCTAATACTTTATAGTAGTCCATGCCTTATCTGTGTCTTATCGTTTAACATCACGACTTTATTTTCAGCCCGTGGCCTTTATTTCTGGTATAATAAGTCGGCTGCTCCGATTTGGCAAGGTTAATGACTGTAGGTTTTCAACTATTAAGTAACACCGCCGTTCCGGAGTCTGCGCTGTCTCGGAGTCTTCGCTTTCCCGGAGTCTTCGCTTTCCTGATGGCTGCTGTTTTGTAAATACAGATTATGGAAATAGAATTATGGAAATAATTATCATTGCGGCCATGGCCTCTAACCGGGTCATCGGCCGGGCCGGCGCTGTTCCGTGGCATAATTCTCATGAATTGCGTTTTTTTAAAGAAACCACCTGGGGGGCACCACTAATCATGGGGCGTAAGACCTTTGACTCCATCGGCAGGCCGTTGCCGGGGCGGGAAAATATTGTTGTCAGCCGTCGGCAGGGACTTAAAATAGCCGGCTGTCAGACAGCCGGCAGTTTGAAAAAGGCCTTAAATCTATGCTCCGGCGCTGCCAAGGTATTTGTTATCGGCGGGGCGCAGATATTTCAGGAGGCAATGCCTCTGGCGCATACGATTATTCTCTCAGTTCTGCCTGATGCTGTACCTGGTGACACATTTTTCCCAAACATCGGCGTTGATTTTAAATTACAGTCATCGTCAATGGTGCCGGGTGATAAACCATACCGGGTGGAAATTTACCGGCGGTCATAATTTTTTTTATTGAAACGCCCCTCTTTTTATGTATAGAATTGATGTAACCATTCATGAGTTGAGGGTAATTTGTTGCCTCTGCTGAACGGTTACGAGATAAGAAAGAATGAAAAAATAGGAGAGAAAATGACAAATAGTGTTTATCAGATGGTGGAATTTGTGGGGACGAGTAAGGTCTCCTGGGAGGACGCGGCTAAAAATGCCATCGCCAACGCCAGAAAGAAGTACAGCGACCTGCGGGTAGCGACGGTGAAAGAACTGGATATGACCATTGAGGGGGAGTTGGTTTCTACCTTCCGCGCCAGGGTGATTATTTCTTTTAAATCCCATAACTGACGCTCGCGGACTGGTCAGAATTAACGTCTTAAAATATAACCGAGGATAATTAGATGACTGTATCGGCAGATATCAAGATAGTTCTGGCCGAAGATGCCGTAACTATGCGCAAGATCGAGGTCAAAACCCTTAAAAAGCTTGGCTTCGAAAATGTCATGCAGGCCAATAATGGTAAAGAGGCCGTGGCTGTTATTGAGGAGAATAACGGCGTTGATCTAATTATCAGTGATTGGAATATGCCGGAAATGGGTGGTGATGAACTGGCTATCTGGCTTCGAGGACAGGAAAAATTTAAGGAAATACCCTTTTTGATGGCCACTGGCCAGTCTGATCGTGGTCAGGCTGAGAAAGCACTGAGTCATGGAGCCAACGCCCTCATCGCCAAGCCCTTTACCCCCGATGAACTGCGGGACAAGATTAATGAGGTCATGGGTGAGGGCGGCAAAGAGGATGAAATTGCCGCGGGGCCGCAGATGGGGGCCTCGGGTAAGGTTAAGCTCCGGGTGGCCCATATCCAGATCACCGATCATCTCGTCCTTGGTGTGCTTAAACATTGGATAGATAAAGGCCAGGTAACGCCGGAAAATTTTGAACTGGAAACCCATTGTCTAACAGGCTGGAATCCGGTGCAGAGCGGCCTTGAAAAGGGTACGGTGGATGCTGCCTGTATCCTGGCGCCTATTGCCATGGATCTCTATAATTACGGGGTGCCGGTGAAACTGGTACTTTTCGCTCACCGCAGCGGCAGTATTTTCGTGCGCAGTACTCAGGGGGATTATCAGCCGCCATATCCGGATTTTTTTAAACAGCGTACCGTGCTTATCCCCCATAAGATGTCAATTCATCATATGCTGGTGCATATGTTTTTTGAGGGGATTGGTCTTAAGGCCAGCCTCCATAAGGGTGACGATGTTGATGTTAATCTGGAGATTGTAGCCCCCATCAATATGCCGCCCTTCTTGAAGGATAATGCCAATGCCGCCGGTTTTATGGTGGCGGAACCCATTGGTACCAAATCAATTGCCGCCGGTATTGCCGAGCAGCAGTTTCTCTCTAATCAGCTCTGGCAGAATCATCCCTGCTGCGTGGTAACGGTGCGGGATGACTTCTCGGCCGCTCACAAAGAGGCGGTCTATGAGTTTACCGATCTGCTTGTCAAGGCGGGGAAATACATTGCTGAACGGCCGGAGGCCGCGGCAGAAATTGCCGTTAATTTTCTCGACCCGAATGGTAAATTAGGCTTAAAAGTGCCGGTATTGAAGAATGTCCTCACCGATCCGCAGGGCATTAAAACCTCTGACCTCTATCCCTCCAAAGAGGATTTAAACAAGATGCAGCATTATATGCATGACAGCATGGAGGTTGGTGGTCTCGTTGATCTTGATAAATTTATTGATACCCAGTATGCCGATGCCGCTTGTGCCGGTATGCCGCGTACCTCCTCGGCGCTCAATCTGACCCCGGAGGTCTTGGAGGGGATCTTAAGACCACTGACGGAGCATCATGATGCCGGCGCCAAAGCCATGCTGGAGCAGGAAGGCCGCTATCTCACCTTTATGCTTAATAAACAGGAATTCGGCATAAATATTTTCAAGATCAGGGAAATTATTAAAATGATGGAGTTCGTGCAGGTTCATCAGGCGCCGCCCTATGCCAAGGGGGTGATTAATCTGCGTGACAAGGTTATTCCGGTAATTGATATGCGGGCCAAACTTGGGATGCCGGAGGTAGATTATACCGACAGAAGTTGTATTATCATTGTTGAGACCAATGCCTTTGGCGGCGGTACCAAGCAGGTGGGGCTGGCGGTGGATGCCGTCTCCGAGGTGATTAGTTTTAAATCGGCCGATATTGATGATCCGCCCCGGTTAGGGGCCGCCATCGACACTAATTACATTTTGGGAATGGCCAAGACCGATGACAGTGTTAAGATTCTCTTAGATATTGATCGGGCCATTAATTATTGAATCATAAGGGGTTTAGATGAGTAAGATTGAGTGGCAGGATGAATTTTCAGTGCATAATGAGGATATTGACCGTCAGCATCAGAAATGGCTGGCCATTTATAATAAAATGCATGTCACCATGATGGAGGGCGATAATGATGCCCTTGATTCTCTGGGGCAGAAGGCCTTAGACGAGATGGAGGATTATGCCCAGAAACACTTTGCCTTTGAAGAGGATTATATGCAACAGTTGGGCTATACAGAGTTGAGTGCCCACCAGCTTTTGCATAAAAATTTCTACACCATGCTTAATAAGTTCCGGCAGGACATGACGGATGGTGAGATTGTGCTTAACTCTCATATTATTAAGACAGTCAAGAACTGGCTGTTGAGCCATATCCTGGTAGAGGATCAAAAATACGCTCTCTTTGCCGATAGAAAGAAGTAATTGGATTTTGTGAGGGGACTGATTCTATTTCCCGGCATTTACACCATGTTCTTTTCTCTGGTTTTGTCAAAGGATATCGTCGGCCATTGCTCCATACAATAATTAAGATGCCATTCACTCTGGGCCAGATAGGTCAGGTTATTCTCGGCATCGGTATAGAGGCTGGCCTGGTTGGCGGCCTTGAAGCGGTCTAATTCACGGCGCTCAGCACTTATCCAGCGGGCGGCGGCCAGATCCACAGTCTCGTAAACCGCCTCTACCTGGTATTCCGCCCTCAGGCGGGCCATGGTAACCTCAAACTGCAACTCACCCACTGCTCCCAGTACCAAGCCGCTGCCCAATATGGGCTTAAAGAACTGTACCGCCCCCTCTTCAGCCAATTGGGTCAGGCCTTTATGGAGCTGCTTAAGCCGTAAGGGGTTTTTTAGTAAGACCCGCCGAAAAAGATCCGGGGCGAAGCTGGGGATGCCGGTGAAGCGCAGAGGCTCCCTGGTGGAGAATGTATCACCGATTTTTATGGTGCCGTGATTGTAAATTCCTATAATGTCACCAGGATAGGCTTCTTCAATGTTGGTGCGGCCCTGGGCCATGAATATGGTGGCGTTGGCCAGGGGGATCTCTTTACCGAGGCGGTTATGCAAGACCTTCATGCCACGGGTGAATTTACCGGAACAGACGCGCAGAAAGGCGATGCGGTCGCGGTGGGCCGGGTTCATATTGGCCTGAATCTTAAAGGTAAAGCCGGAGAAGGCCTCTTCATCCGGATAAACCATTCGGCTTGCCGCCTGTCGTGGGCCGGGGGGCGGGGCATTTTCCACAAAGGCGTCTAACAGTTCCTGCACCCCGAAATTATTAACCGCGCTGCCAAAGAATACCGGAGTTTGAGAGGCCGAGAGATAATCAGCGCGGTTATAGGGGCTGGCCGCTCCTTCGAGGAGCTCAATATCGTCTCGTAATTCTCCGGCCTCCTCGGCACCAATCAATTCCGCCAGCCGCGGGTCGTCAAGATCCTCAATAGTTATGCCTTGTCTGCTCCTCGTCTCCTGACTGGGACTGAAGAGATGAAGCTTATGGTTGTACAGACTGTAGACTCCCTTGAAAGATTTACCCATACCGATGGGCCAGGTGAGGGGGGCGCATTCGATCTGCAGTTTATCCTCAATATCCGCCATGACCTCAAGCGGCTCCAGTCCGGCCCGGTCGAGTTTGTTAATAAAGGTGATGATGGGGGTATTGCGCATGCGGCAGACCTCCATCAGACGCTCGGTCTGGTTTTCCACCCCCTTGGCGCTGTCAATAACCATCAGGGCGCTGTCCACGGCTGTCAGTACCCGATAGGTATCTTCGGAAAAATCCTGATGGCCGGGGGTATCTAAGAGATTTATCTCAAAGCCCCGGTAGCCGAATTTCATCACCGAGGTGGTAACCGATATCCCGCGTTCCTGCTCAACAGCCATCCAGTCGGAGGTCGCCTTGCGGGCCGCTTTGCGGGATTTGACCGCTCCGGCCAGTTGAATGGCGCCGCCGAAGAGCAGAAGCTTTTCGGTGAGGGTGGTTTTGCCGGCATCGGGGTGACTGATAATCCCGAAGGTGCGGCAACGTTCTATATGTTGCTTGTATAGGCTCATTATTGTCAGA
>DRPV01000121.1 GCA_011330685.1 Desulfobacterales bacterium | reverse complement strand
GGCTCACCATGATCTGGATAACAGGCGGCGCCCATGGAGATGGTAACATGGAATTTATGCTCGTTATATTCCAGCCTTAATTCCTCATCAACCATCTTTCTGATTAATTCAGCGCGCTGGGCTACCAACTCCAAGGGAGCGCTGGGCATAATAATAACAAACTCCTCACCACCATAGCGGCAGACAATATCCTCTTTCCTGACATTGTCCCGCATGAGACGGGACAGTTCCACCAGTACCAGATCACCGGCCTCGTGGCCGTAAGTATCATTGAATTTTTTAAAGAAGTCCACATCTAACATAATGACTCCCACTTTACTCTCATGGCGTTTGGCCAACTGGAATTCCCGGTTCATGGTCTCTTCCATATAACGCCGGTTAAAGAGACCGGTGAGACCATCACGTACCGACAGATTCTGGAGCCTGGTCATGAGCCGTAAATTAGCCATGGACATGGATAATTGATCGGTTACGGTGAGCGCCAGACGATGAAGATGGTTTAGGTGACGACTCTTTTCATCGGCGCTTAAACGCTTAATTTCCCCGGCGCATTGCAGATATATCATGCCAAGTACCTGACTCTGGCTTAAGAGAGGCAGACAAAGGGATAGATGCTCCTCAGCAGGCCGGATATGTTCACATAGAGGCTGCATGCCGGGACGTTCGGATAAATGAATCTTGTTGTCCTTGAAGGCCAGGCATTGAGATACAGCAAAATTATCTTTCCCCTGCTCATAGCCGCCCCAGGATATCACCGGATCCAAGGTTTCCCCCTTACTGTCAGCGATGGCCAGCATCCCGCCGCATTCCGGAAAGAGCCTGACCATGGCATCAGCCACCACCGGCGGGGTATCGGACAATTCATTACAGGCCTGGAGCTGTTCAGCCAAAATATTGAGATAGGTAATCTCCTCGTTATGGCGCTCAAGACGATCCACCATTAAAGTCAGATCCTCATTGGCCAGATTTAACTTCCTGGTACGTTCCATAACCTTATGATCCAACTCTTCAATATTCTCCCGCAGCCTCTCAACCATGCGGTTAAAGGCCCGCCCGAGAATGCCTATTTCATCTTTGCCCCTTTCATCACAACGGGCCAGCAGATCGCCGTCCTCAACCCGGCCGGCAGTTATGGATAAACTGCGGATGGGCATTAAAAGTCGACCCACGAGCAGAGCGACAATAAAAATCGACATCAATACCACTACACCGCCGATGATCAGAATCTTGTTCCGCAGCATATAAGAACTGGCATTCAGCTCATCGGTATAGACAGAGGCAACAATATACCAGTTAAAGCCCTTGACATGCTGCACCCAGTCAATTTTATCATATATAAAATGGGTAGGATCGGAAGGCTTATTCCATTTATAAACCAGCTTCTGGCTCTTGGTGCGGGAGGCGGCAATGAGGTCATCAACCAATTTATGTTTAGTTATAGGATTAATCAGATTAGAGATATCGGTATTTTCCAATTTCTGATCTGGATGAATAATAACATTATTCCAGGCGTCAAATATATAGATATAACCGGTTTTACCAACAACAATGGGCTTTAGGATACGCCTTAATTCCCCGATCATCTTTTCCTTACGTACCAGAATCTCGGCCTGCAGATCATCAATAAATACCCCGGTGCCGATAATCCACTCCCATTGCGGAAAGACCCTGGCATATGATAACTTCTCAGCCGGCAGATCAGAGCCGGGCCGCTGCCACCAATAGGAATGATAGCCCTCACCCTTATCCAGGGCCTTCTGAATTAAAGGGGTAAGGATGTAATTACCAAAGACATCCCTGACTTCAGAGAAATCGGTCTTATTCATCTTGGGGTCGGGATGGGACAGAAAATAACCGTTATAGTCCGCCACCCAGACAAAGTTCTCCTTTTTGGCGCCATATTTAAATCGCCGCAACTCGGCAAGGGCGGCGGTCTGGGCCTTTTTCCTGCTGATCAGCCCCTCATCAACCTGCCTCACCTTATTTTTCAGATAGGTCTCGGCAAAGAGGGTAATATTTTTCATCTCCCGACGATGGGCGGCCATAACCGATTTTTTGTAGGCCTCGGTGGCATAATAATTGGCCTCAATAAGGCTGTGAATATCATTCAGATTGGTCATCACCGATTTTTCTTCCAGGGAATAGACCAGATTTTTTAGATAGGGTACAGCAAAGAAATAAATGGCCATGGTAAAGACCAGCATGGTAAGAACGATGGGAGCCAGAAAACGGCGAAACAGCGGTGAGCTTAATATACTGCCCTGTTTTATGTGGGTAGTCTTAGTCATGAAAAAATTGTACCGCAACCAACACCGGGATACAAAAGGTTTTTGAGTTATATGCCAAAATGATTTATAATTTTAAATAGATGATACAATAAAAATTCGTCAAGGTGAATGCCTAAAATCAAAAACACCTGTAAAATGCGGTTATTTCTTGCAGACAGACGGCTTAAAATGATCGCCCCCCACTTTCTACCGCCTGTTATCAGCAACACCAGCCATCCGGAATCTCTCTTTTTATGAAATATATCTATATTATCAACGACTTTGCCCATGATCTTTTTACCGGCCTGTGGCTGAGCTCTCTCGCCGCCATCTATCTCATCCGGCTGAAAACAGGCGGGGTAAGTTCCGGTGAATGGCAGTTAGTAAGTGAATTATCAGGGGATTTTTTATGGATGCAAAACATAGCCCTCGGCCTGATTATCCTAACCGGAGTGGGACGTTATCTGCACCAGAAAACAAGAACTGCTGATAAACATACCAACCATCATCAGGCCCGCCGCCAGGTACTGATTATCAAGCATATAATTATGGGGATTTTGTTTACATCAGGTACAGCGCTGGGTTTTGCCTGGCGGCTTCATTAAGAGAGGGATAACCATGATGGCAAACTAAAGACTATTACACGTTAGAAATAATTCTGGCCAATTCCTGCAACTGATAAGGCTTGACGATGGCCGCGCAAAAGCCGAAATCCCTGAACTTGGCCATAACCGGATCGTTGGAGTAACCGCTTGAGACAATCATCCTGGCGCCAGGGTCGAGTTCAAGAACCCGCTGCGCCGCCTCCAGACCACCCATTCCCCCCGGAATAGTTAGATCCATGATAACCAGGTCAAAGAGCCGGCCGGAAGCCATGGCCTCCCGGTAGCATTTGAGACATTCCTCACCGTCTTCCGAAAATACTACCTCATGCCCCAGGCGGGCCAGCATTGAGCCGGTCACACTGCTCACCATCTCCTCATCATCCATGATTAGAATTTTCAGATGAGCAGTTTCCTCCACTACCGGCGCCTCCGCGGTCTCCTCCTCCACACTCCGCTCTGCCGCCGCCAGATAGATGGTAAAGGTGCTGCCCACCCCCGGCGTTGATTCCACGGCGATATAACCGCCGTGCTTCCTGATTATAGATTGGCAGATGGCAAGCCCAAGTCCACTGCCCTGCTGCTTTGATGAAAAATAAGGATCAAATATCTTTTCCAATACGTTGTTAGGCATCCCGATACCGCTGTCACTAATGGCTATTTTCACAATTCTCTGCCCGGCGGCAAAGGGCGGCTCCACCTCCCGGCACTTAATGTTCTCACACACTATCCTGATTTCACCACCCTCCGGCATGGCCTGGCTGGCATTTAAAACAATATTCTGAATTACCTGGCTGACCTGCCCCCGATCAATATCCACCAACCAGAGGTCTACCGGAGTATCATAACGGCATATAACCTTATCACCGTGCAGAACAAAATCGGCCGAATCCCTGATAACATTTTCCAGAGAGGAGGTCTCCCTGACCGGTTCCCCGCCCTTGGCAAAGGTCAAGAGCTGTTGGGTGAGATCCTTTGCCCTGATCGTCGCCTTTTCGGCCGCCGCCAGGAGGTGTTTAGTTTCAACTGTCAGCTCATCATCAAAAAGTGCCAGATTAATGTTTCCTAAAATCGCGGCCAGGATATTATTAAAATCATGAGCAATACCACCGGCCAGCACCCCCACCGATTCCAGCTTTTTGACCTTTATCATCTCCTTTTCCGCCCGCTTACGTTCCGTTATATCCCGCACGATGGAGCAGTTAAAATCATTACCGTCATATTCCACAAAGGTGGCCGTGACCTCCACTGGAAAGATACGACCATCCTTACATCTGTAACTGGTTTCCACATTCATGGCACCCTTTTCCCGCAGTTCCCGCCATTGAGAAGCCCAGGCCTGGGGCGGAATCTGTGGAGCAATATCACTGGCGGTCATGGTTAAAAGTTCATCCCTGGAATAGCCGAGATTCCGGCAAGCGGCCTCATTAACATAAATAAACCGGCCGTCCTCTCTGCTCCAGAAGGCGCTGTCGGTGCTTTGATCTATAGCGAATTTGGTAAAATAGAGTGATAACTCCAGCTTTTTACGTTCATTAATATCCCTGACCACGGCAATAACACAGGCTTTACCGCCATATTCGACATACTTCAGAGATACCTCTCCCCAGAAAAGGGCGCCATCACTCCTGCGACACCGCCAATCAAAGGTCTGCGGCCCCCGCGACATAGCCGCTTGAACCTTTTGCAGAGCCTCTTTAGCGGTAAAAGGATATTCCCCGGAGCTAAGGCTTTCCATATCGGCGTCAAGGGCCTCTTTATAGTTGCAGCCAAACATCTCCATCATACCCCTGTTGACATCAAGAATCCCACCGGTGTGGGCATCATGCAAGACAATGGCGTCATTGGGGGCGTTGAATATGGCGCGATACCGCTCTTCTCCCTCGCGAATCTGTTTATTCTGTTCTTCCAACCGCAGACCGTATCGACGCAGGACATTATTACGCCACAAAAGAAAAAACACCCCAATAGCCGCCACTGACAAAACACGCCATAAAAGGGTGTAATCTATTCCCCGCACAAATTTTACAGGTATCCAATGATTTAAAATATATTGCTGCTCCCGCGCGTCCAGAGAGGCTATTACCTTATTGAAGATGGATAAAAGCTGCGGCTCATCGTTGCGGGTAGCAATACCCAGCTGCCAGCGCTCATCAAATTTACCAGCCACTTTAAGCTCGTTGGGAAATTCCTTTTGTATGGTATACCCCACGGTGGCCAGGGTACCAATAAAGCCGTCAAGTTTGCCGATACTCACATACCTTAAACCCTGATCAACATTATCCACATCCAACAGGGTCATTTTGGGATAATGACGGCGCAGTATCTCGCCAAAAGCGTATCCCTTTACCACCCCTAACTTGACACCGATTAAGGAGGTTATGTCATCAACAAAGGGCATATCATTTCTGGCCGCCATTACCAGAGGAATACTCAGATACGGCCGGGTAAAATTCATATAAACACGGCGCTCCGGAGTGGGCATGGCCAAAGAAAAAATATCGCACTTCCGTGACTTGGCATAAAGCAGACTTTCGTTCCAATTCACGGTGGGAACCAAGGTAATGGGGATGGGTATCTGTTTCTGAAAAATGGCTATATAATCCGCGGCCATTCCAATATGAACGCCGTTTTTAATTTCCTCAAGGGGCATCCAATCTGGATCAACACACATGGTAATGCGCTTTTTGGCGCGCATATATTTTTCTTCAGCCGGAGAAAAATGAACCGCGGGCGGTTTCGCCACCGCCTGTACGGGCTGGTCGGAATGATACCCGGCGACGGGCGGCAGACCCTCCACCGCCCGCGTTGGCGGAGGACAAAATAGAAAGGAACAGCATAACAGGAGGCAAAACAGAAAATACCGGCAGGGCTGCAGGCGGGCGCGAAATAGCTGGACAACGTATTTCAAGATAACTCTCCTGTCAAGAAATGAAGAAAAAATATTATTCTTTAATTCTATAACAAAATACCAACTGAAGAACAGGAATATTTTACGGATTAAAAATAAGTTTCTAATATTTTTTTGAGGCATAAAAAAGGTAAGCGCTCCATGAATACCGCCCTGCACACGTTCCGCCCCCGCGACTACATCGGTATATCACGGGGTTGGAACGTGCATGGGGCGACGCCCCTGAAACTCTTACAATTAGGGGTTATATGATGTTGGGTGCGGGTTAATTGATCGCTTAGGGAAAAAACTACACCATGTAACAATTCGATAGATTGCAGTCAATTTAGAGGAAGGAATTTGAATTGGCTTAAAGCTGAGCCAAAGCCGCACGCATAGATTCAGGCATGGCACCGGTCATATCGCCCATTTTGCGGCGTAGAAAGGAATTATTCATTATTCTCATAATGGCGGTGAGCATATAACGGCGTTTAAAATCGCTCATCGTCATAATTTCCGTGAATTTGGCCATATAAAATTCACGATAGGCCTGGATGATGATCTCATCCACATCCTTTAGACTCATGTTTCGCGGCTTCAATACCGGATCGACCAGATTATAGCGCCGATAATCATGGCTGCTGATAAAGGGCTTAAGTTCGGGATACATATCGGCGTAAGGCCAGGGGGAGATGGTTAAAAAATGGGCGAAATCCGGATTCAACTTCCGGGTGTAACGAATTATACCCTGGATTGATTCTCTGGTGTCAGCGGGCAGACCGATAATAACCGAGGTCTCGGTGATAATATCGTGCCGACGGCAGAGTTCCATGGCCTCTTCGGCCTGGGAGCAGGACTGTTCCTTGGCGAAGAGATCAAGCCGCTCCTGGCTCGCCGCCTCAGAGCCGATATAGATATGAATAAAACCAGCCCGCCGATATTTAGCAAGAATATCAGCATCACGAATAATATCCGCGGCCCTGGTTTCCATGAGCAGATAAACCGGCAGGTCAGCCTCTATCAGAAGATCAAGAAGGCGCTCCCAGCGTTGACGTTCGGGGGTGGGATAATCATCCGTGAAAAGAATGACATTAACCTGAAATTCCTCATAGAGACGGGTTATTTCAGCCAACAGATCTTCAGGGCTCCGCGCCCGCCAGCCCCCCCAGAATTTATGCTGAGAGCAGAAACGGCAGCTATATGTGCAGCCCCTGGAAAAGGCCACCGCCCCCAGTCGGGAGCCGGGAATAATAAAATAGGTATAATCCTGCCAGTCGAGAAGATCCCAGGCCATGGGCATATTATCAAGACTGGTGAGCAGAGGGCGGGGCGGAGTTAATTTAACCGCCCCGTCACCATCTCTTAAGGCCAGGCCGCAAACCGCTTCCTGATCACCGTCCGGCAGAGAAAGCAACAACTCCACCAGAGTTTTTTCACCCTCGCCGATGACCACATAATCAACAAATTCATGGGCCAGAATTTCATCATACATGAAGGTAGCGTGAATACCGCCGGCAACGGTAACCGCCGCCGGGCAGAGCCGCCGGGTACTCCGCAACACCTCCAGGGCATCAGGGGTAGTACTGGTAATCATGGAAACCGCCACCACATCAGGCTGCAGAGCCCTAATCTGCTGTTCCACCTCCGCCATACCCACGCCCTTGGTCATGGCATCATAAATATGGCACTCAAAACCCGCCGCCCGGCAGGCACCAGCCAGGGTAACCATGTAGAGAGGCACCCATTTGCCGGCTACCTCCACGACCCCGGCATGATAAGGGACTGTTATAAAGAGAATCTTCAATATAAGGCCTCCCGCAGTATGTGGATGGACGGCTTAATCACCTTCCAGGTAAGCGCTCAATTAACCACACCCAACTTCATATACCCCACCCTAACTGTAAGCGTTTCAGAGAAGTGCCGCTGACCTCACCGGCGTTATAAAAAAGGACGTTCCATGAGCATAAAATCTGTGCCTGGTTCAGGCAGAAAACCGGGCATGGCCGCCACCGGCAAAAAACCGGCCGCCTCATAAAGTGGAACAATATGGCTCCGGCTTACGGCCTGCAAACGGCGGGCTCCATAGCGCCAGCCGACCCGGCTGACTGCCGCCAGCAAAGAACTGGCCACTCCCTGCCTCCGGTAATCAGCAGCCACCCCAAGAAATATAATATATAGATTTGCCGCTCCGAGACGATGCCGGGAGGTAAAAAAATCGGGCCGAGCCTCAAAATGAGGCAATTGACAATCCCAAAGGCAGGTCTCAATATAGCCCAAAAGTTGACCGCCTTGCCGGGCCGTTAAAAATCCGGCCCCAAACATCCGCCAGCGGGCCATAAGGCTGACAAGATCAGCTCCATCAGGCCCTTCAATTTCACTCTCAAGCTGATAAATTTCCTCAAGATCGGCGTAAGATGCCGGAGCAATCTCCAATAGCGGCTCCGGCAGAAGAGCAACGCCCTCAGCCAGAAAATCTTCCGACCCCGCAAAAAAATCCTGCGGGTCAATATTAAATATATGAAACATAAACTCCCAAAGTCAAGCAACTCCCACTTCAAAGTAAAAAACAAAAGTAACTCAGCGTTTCCGCATGGTAATCTTCCGCAAGCGGATAGAGTCAGGCGTTACCTCCACCAATTCATCGTCATTAATATAGGCGATACAATCCTCAAGGCTCATAATTACATGAGGGGTAAGAATAACGGCCTCATCGGTGCCGGAGGCCCGCATATTGGTCAGTTTCTTGCCCTTGGCCGGGTTGACCACCATATCTTCACCCCGGCAGTTTTCACCAATTATCTGACCGGCATAGACCTTTTCACCCGGCCCGATAAACAGCCGGCCCCGTTCCTGAAGATTAAAGAGGGCATAGGCCACTGAGGTGCAGTTTTCCTTAACGATTATCACCCCGTTCTGACGGTTGATAATTTCCCCGGCATAGGGGCCGTATTCAGCAAAGACATAGTTCATGATGCCCATGCCCTTGGTATCGGTCATGAATTTGGAACGAAAACCGAGCAGCCCCCTGGTGGGAATCTTGTAAACGAGACGGGTCATCTCGTTATGAGTTCCCATCTCCAGCATCTGGCCCTTCAAAACCCCCAGCTTCTCAATAACCGATCCCTGAAACTGCTCATCGACATCAATGGTCAGCTCCTCATAAGGCTCCTGCTTGATGCCGTCAATCTCCCGCATGATAACCTGCGGTCTGGTAACCTGAAATTCATAGCCCTCACGACGCATCTTTTCAATGAGAATCGAGAGATGAAGCTCACCCCGCCCCGCCACTCGATAACCCACGGCATCGGTGAGCGGTTCAACATGCAGAGCCACATCGGCCAGAGTCTCCTTGGCCAGCCGGGCCTCGATATGCCGTGAAGTTACGTATTTACCCTCCTGACCGGCAAAAGGTGAATCGTTGGGAATAAAATTCATGGCCAGAGTTGGAGGATCAATATCAATAATAGGCAGCGGAGCGGGATTTTCAGGGTCAGTAAAGGTTACACCCACCGTGACGTTATCCAGACCGGCCACCGCCACGATCTCACCGACCCCGGCCTCATTGACAGCCACCTTCTCATTGCCCTCAAAATGGAATATCTTGGAAATCCGGGTGGAAGAGATATCACCCTCCCGGCTGACAACCGCCACATCTTTATTAATTTTCAAGACCCCGTTTACCACCTTGCCGATACCGAGACGACCAAGATAGGGGGAATAATCAATGGTATTAACCTGCATCTGCAGGGGTGCCGACTCTGAACCCTGCGGAGCGGGAACATGCTTGACAATCAGCTCTGATATGGGCTTCATGTCCATATTATCAGAGTCCAGATCATGGCGGGCATAGCCCTCCTTGGCAGAGGCATAAACCACCGGAAAATCAAGCAGATCATCCGGGGCGTTCAGTTTAACGAAGAGGTCAAAGACCTGATCCACCACCCATTCACAGCGGGCGGCGGGTTTGTCTATCTTATTGATGACCACGACAATAGGCATATCCGCGGCCAGGGCCTTTTTCAAAACAAAATAGGTCTGCGGCATGGGCCCTTCCTGGGCATCGACCAAAAGCAATGCCCCATCCGCCATGCGCATTACCCGCTCCACCTGGCCGCCGAAATCGGCATGACCGGGGGTATCAATAATATTGATAAAATGATCCTCATATATATAGGAGCCATTTTTAGAGGTAATGGTAATCCCCCGTTCTTTCTCAAGATCCATGGAATCCATGAGACGCTCGACAACCTCCTGATTTTCTCTGAACATACCGCTCTGTTGAAAAAGCTGATCAACCAGAGTAGTCTTGCCATGATCGACATGAGCGATAATTGCCACATTCCTTATCTTCTGCTGTTCCATTTGTTTACCTTCATAAAAAAAGAGCCATCCCCAAAATGGGAATGGCAGAAAAACTATATAAAATATATCAAATACATGTTATTAGCAAGCAGTTATTTAGCCAACTGATAATATCAATATGTCAACATGAAAAGCCCCTCTAAAAACAGCGGCCATCTTGCCCGCTCCGCCGGAGTAATAAGTGCCGCCATTATGTGCAGCCGGATTCTCGGCCTGGTACGGGAACAGGTCATGGCCGCCCTCTTCGGCGCCGGGACAAACTATGATGCCTTTGTGGTCGCCTTCCGCATCCCCAACCTCCTGCGCGACCTGTTTGGCGAAGGGGCCTTGAGCGCCGCCTTTGTCGCCGTTTTCTCGGACTACGACCAAAACAGGGGAGCTGCCGCTACCTGGCGGCTGACCAATAATGTTATAGTCTGTATAGGGGTAATTCTCTCGCTTATCACCATTATCGGGATGTATTTCGCCCGGCCCATCGTCATGCTCATCGCCCCTGATTTTGCCAGGGTTGCCGGCAAGATCGCTCTTACCCGATACCTGACGGTCATTATGTTTCCCTTTCTCATCTTTGTCTCTCTGTCGGCGGTGGTGATGGGGATTTTAAACAGTAAAAACCGGTTTTTTATTCCCTCCATAGCCTCCAGCTTCTTCAACCTTGGCTCCATCATCGGCGGGGTTTCTCTCGCCCTCATCATGCCCCGCTTCGGGCAGCCGGCCATTGTCGGCATGGCGATGGGTACCCTCATCGGCGGCTTTCTGCAATTAGCCGGACAAGTACCTACCTTGAGGGGTACCGGCTTTAAATTTAAACCAATCATGGACTGGCACGACCCGGGCCTGATCCGGGTCTTTAAGCTGATGATCCCGGCGGTGGTGGGCCTGGGCGCTACCCAGATCAACATCTTTGTTAATACCAATTTCGCCGCCTCCTGTGCCGTGGGCAGTGTCTCATGGCTTAACTACGCCTTTCGTCTGGTGCAATTCCCCATTGGCGTCTTCGGGGTAGCGGTATCCATTGCCACCATGCCCATTGTCTCCCGCTGCGCGGCCGTCAAAGATTTCAAGGGGTTAAAGGAGACCTATGTTTCGGCCCTGACCATGGGTTTCAGCCTCACTATTCCCGCCACCATCGGTCTCTATTATCTCGCCGTACCCATCATCCGAATTATTTTTCAACATGGCCGCTTCAGCGCCTATGACACCATCATGACCGCCGAGGCCCTGACTTTTTACGTCCTCGGACTCTTTGCCTATGCCTCTGTCAAGATTACAGTGCCGGTATTTTACGCCTTAAATGACACCAAATTCCCGGTCATGGGCAGCTTCCTCGCCGTAGCCACTAATATCGTCATGATAATCCTGACCATCGGCCCTCTCCAGCACCGGGCTATTGCCCTTTCCACTTCCTGCGCCATGTTTGGTGACTTTTTATTTTTAAGTATTGTTCTCTATCGCAAACTGAATGGCTACCCTTTAAGATACCTGTTTAACAGCCTTGGCAAAATTATCTTTGCGGCCCTCTGCATGTGGGCCTGGCTCTTCATACTCCACAACCAGCTGGCCGGCTGGATGAGGGGCGGCCTGGCCACGGACATGAGTGCGGTTATCCTGATGATTGGCAGCAGCGCTCTCCTCTACGGCGGCATACTATATCTAAGCGGTTTGCAGGAATTACGCGTTCTGGTTGATAAAGTCAGATCCCGCCTGGGATAACAAACCGCGGAAGAGGGAAATATTCTACCGGCCTCCGGCCCTTGCCGGCCCCAGGGCCATATTAACCTGGGCCATCAGGGCAGGTACCGCGGTATCCACCCGCATAATCCTCGGCCCCGGACTAAATACCCCGAAACCGGCTGCCTGGAATTTCTCAATCTCAAAATCCACCCAGCCGCCCTCCGGGCCGATGGCCAGAAAGGCCCGGCTCCCGCCGCCAGCGGGGATAACCGCGCCGCCGCCGGGATGGGCCACAATTCTTCCGCCACCCCGGCGGGCCAGAACGGGCGGCAGGACATCCTCGATAAATGGTCGAAAACGCTGGTGAACAGACAAGCCGGGGACTCTGGTATCCACCGCCTGCTCAAGCCCTTTGAGCAAAAATTCGCGCCAGCCGTCCTCCGCGATCAGGCTTGAGGAGAAAAAGCTCTTTTCCACTCGATTGGCATTTATGAGATATATATGATTAACCCCAAGGGTTACAGCCTGCACCAGAATCCGCTTCAGCATTACCGGCCGTGGCAGAGCGAGAATCAGATCCAGCACCGGGGCCGGTGGCGGCACCTCGTCCAACCTCAGGCTCAAACAGACTCTGCCCTGATCCATGGATATAATCCGCCCCGTCCCCATGGGCCCGTTCAACACCCCGACCCGGAGATTATCCCCCGGCCGACAGCGTAGCACCTTGTGGATGTGCCGGGCCCGCTGGTCAACCAAAACAAGTTCATTACCGCTTATTTCTTGCGGCTGGACAATAATCAGATTCATGATATTATAGATAACACTCTCGTCAAAGACCTTTTAACCGTCATTCCGCGCTTAACCAGGAATCAATAACCATTTGTTATTTTTACAAAAACAGCCTGCCAACGATATTGACCACGGCAAGATTACTTTCATATTTCGTTGCGCCTGGGGGAGTGGGCATGGATATTACCGGAATAACGGAAGCTAAATTATAAAGATACTGCCTCACCACCCATGCGTTTTTTTATCCTCTTATATAACATAATTACCACCTTACTGCTCATCCCCTTAAGTCCCATCCTGCTCATCTGGGCCATCAATCCCAAATATCGGGGGCGAATACGACAGCGGCTGGGATACTCTCTGCCCCGGCTCGGCAAAAACCAGAAACCGCGCATATGGGTGCATGCCCTCTCCGTGGGAGAGGCCGCCTCCAGCCTACCGCTGCTCACGGCCATCCGCCGGCAAATACCGGATGCCTGCCTGATATTCTCCACCACGACGAGAGGCGGCACGTCCTATGCCGCGGCCCGCACAGCCCCCATGGTGGATCATCTCATCTCCTTCCCCTTTGATCTCTTCCCACCGGTAAATAAATATATCAGCCGCCTGGCTCCAGATATATTTATTCTCATTGAAACAGATCTATGGCCCAACTTCATCTGGCAGCTTAAATGTCGTAACATCCCGATAATACTTGCCAACGGCCGCCTCACCGCCCACTCGTTAAAGGGCTACAAACGGGCCGCATTTCTCTTTCGCCCCCTCTTTAACTCCTTCACCGCCATTGGAGTACAGATGGCGTCCGATGCCGCCAATATGCGGCGGCTGGGCGTTGAATCAAGGAAAATAATCACCGCCGGTAATCTCAAATACGACCTGCCGCCTTCCCCGGCCGCCCAAAACCGGAAACAACCGATATTCAACCGACCTGCCGTCGGCGGCCCCCTGCTGGTGGCAGGCAGCACCCATGAGGGGGAAGAAGAGATAATCCTGCGGGCCTACAAGAAACTCCGTAAAGATTTCCCTGCTCTTGAGCTGATTATCGCCCCCCGTGACATTGAGCGCCGAGAGACCGTAGAGCGCTTAATCAAAAATATGAATTTAACCAGCAGCAGACGCAGCGAGGGCGGCAGCACAGGCCTTGTTATTCTTGACACCCTGGGCGAATTATCCGCGGTTTACGCCTTGGCAGACATAGCCTTCGTGGGTGGCAGCCTCGTTGCCCAGGGCGGTCATAACCCGCTGGAACCCGCCCCGCACGGTATCCCCATCCTCTTTGGCCCCCACATGGATGACTTCGCGGAGATCAGCCATGCTCTTTTAGACTGCGGCGGAGCCCGGCAGGTAAACGCCGTTGAACTTTTACCCGCCCTGCGTGACCTGCTGAACAGCCCGGAGACGAGACATAAAATGGGAGAGCGGGCGGCCGATCTCATCCGCCGCAACCAGGGAGCCGCCCAGCGTTATATTGAAATTATCAAAGATTCACTCGCCCATGAGCAATAACAAGAGCAAGAACAAGAATATCAAAATACTGTTTTTCCTTGGACGCCCTCTGTCCCCTCTCTATGCCTTGCTGATGAGTTTCCGGGCCTGGCTTTACGCCAGGGGCTTCAAAAGGCAGGAGCGGCTGCCGCTGCCGGTAATCAGCGTCGGTAATTTAAGCATGGGCGGCACCGGTAAAACCCCCATGGTAATCTACCTCGGCCGCTTACTTAAAAAAGCCGGTCTGCGGCCGGCCGTACTCAGCCGTGGTTATGGCGGCAACAGTAAGAAGGCGGTTAATATAGTCTCTATGGGGGGGGGTGAAATACTTTCAGACGCTCAAGAGGCAGGCGACGAGCCGGTGCTGCTGGCCAGGGAACTGCAGATCCCGGTAATTACCGGCCGCCGGAGGGTAATCACCGGCCGCTATATTGTTGAACAGGGATGCGCCGATGTCCTGATTATGGATGACGGCTACCAGCACCTGGCCCTGGCCAGGGATCTGAACCTGGCCCTCTTTAATGCCGCCGCCCTGCCGGAAGATTTCCGGGTATTCCCCGGCGGCCCCTGGCGGGAGCCGCAAACAGCCTTAAAGAGGGCGGACTGCTTCGTGATTAATGGGGCTGAGAATATTAATGAGGAGCAGGTCAAGTCATTCTGCCTGAGGCTTACTGACGCGTATCCGGGCCGCCCTGTCTTCAGAGGGCATTATACCGCCGACAGCCTTATTGACCCCGAGGGCATACAACGCCCCATAAGCGCTCTGCCGCCCGGCCCGTTACTGGCATTCTGCGGCATTGCCCGGCCAGAGTCATTTTACCAGACTGTAAACACCATAGCGAAATCACGGGTTATAGAAAGGGCAAGCTTTCAGGATCATCACGCCTTTCAAGAAAAAGATATGATTTCCTTAAACCGCCAGGCAGAGGAAACAGGATGCACAGCCCTCATAACCACCGAAAAAGATATGGTAAAGCTCAACGCCCTGTCTCTTACCCTGCCTCTCTGGATCCTACGGGTCAAGCTCACCATGCCCCCGGATTTTGAACGCTTTGTCCTCACCGCCCTCCCAACTGTGTTACAATAACCGCAGAGCAGCTGTGTCTTTTTTACCACAACAGCCGCCTTGCCGCCCCAGAGTCAATAACTGCTGCCCGCCAAAATAAGTTTATCAAGCTGTATTATCGTTACTTTAATCCGCCATTACGCATTATCAATATTTCAGGCACGATCTTTGCTTGATTTAACGAGCAGGTTAAATAATTTTGGCAATCATTCAACAAGGCAGCTAATGGAATCATCACAACATACATTAAAAGAAAGCATCAGCCTCTCCGGTATCGGCCTGCACTCAGGCTACAAGGTGAAGCTGAACATAAAACCGGCCCGAGCCAACAACGGTATCCGTTTTAAATTAATCGGCCGCAAACAGTCAATGCCCGCCTTGGTTGACCGAGTTATTGATACCAGCCTGGCAACCACCATTGCTGATAAAGATATGGTATTCTCCACCACCGAGCATATCCTGGGAGCCTTGAGCGGCTTGGGAATAGACAATGCCACCATTGAGCTTGACGCCCCCGAAGTTCCTATTATGGATGGCAGCGCTGAAGAATTTGTCAGACTGTTGCAATCAGCTAACCGTAAGACCCAGCAATCCAAACGCCTGTTTTTAAAAATCATCAAGGAAATTACTTACGAGGAAGGCGATAAGAAGATCAGAATTCTGCCCCATAACGGCCTGCGACTCAGCTGCCGCATAGATTTCGCCCATGGCTTAATCCAGAATCAGAGTTACAGCATTGACATATCGCCCAAGTCTTTCAGCACTGAAATTGCCTCAGCGAGAACCTTTGGCTTTCTTGATCAGGTAAAGCAGTTACAGGCCAATGGCTACGCACTGGGAGGCTCACTCAACAACGCGGTAGTTGTTGACGAAAACGGGGTTATGAATGAAGAAGGGCTGCGCTTTAAGGATGAATTTGTCCGCCACAAGGTTCTTGATCTCCTCGGCGATTTATCCTTATTAGGCTATCCCCTTCTCGGGCATGTAATTGCCGAGAGATCAGGTCACAGCCAGCATTTCGGCTTAATGAAGGAACTGGCGGCCCACCCGGAATGCTGGCAGATTGTGGAATTAAACAAGACAAACGAGAACGGCGGCATGCTGGAAAGAATAGTCTCAAGCACCAAAAACGCCGGTATTCGCCTGCGGCCTTTCTGGAACAGGCCGGTTTCCTCTGCCGCCACCTGCCCGGCCGCCGCCTGAGCGCAAAAATTGGGTT
>DRPV01000120.1 GCA_011330685.1 Desulfobacterales bacterium | reverse complement strand
TTGCCCGACAGAGCGGCTTTTCCGGCCGGCCGGTTTTTTGGCGCTGCCCCCGACCTTGCCTGAGGCCGGAGGAGATTTGACAGATGGGGGGTGCGGGGGTCTGAGCAGCGGCCTGGTAGAGGCAGCCTTGAGAGACACAGGGGCTGCTTTTGGTTTCAGCACCTGTTTTTGTGGCCTTTGCGGCTTTGGCGCTTGCCGAGATACCTTTTGCTTTTTTCCCGTTGCCTGAGCCGCCACCCGCCTGAGTTTGCGGGGGTGCTGTTTTCTGAGCGGGACGGCGGTCTTTTCTTTAGCTCCCGCCGCCGGCTTAGACAAACCGGCAATCATCACCGTGACCGGCAGCGGCTCCCAGACGGGCGGCCGTCGAATTAAATAGTTACCCCCCAGACTGAAAAGCAAGACGTGCAGGGAGACCGCCAGAACTGCCGCTGCCAGCAGCCGCTTCACGACTTGCCGTCGGCATCAGCCTGCAGAGAAATACGGCGGAGTCCCGCCGCTTTGATCCGATCCAAAACATGAAACAGCTGCTGATAAGAAATATTACGAGCGGCAAAAAGCAGCACCCCGGAATCCTTTTCCGCCTGGGGCCGGCCTTTAAGAACCATGGTCAGATCAGCAAGGGCCGTGGGCCGATGATCCACGTAAACCACGCCGTCGGCCTTAATGGTGACGGCCAGCAACAGATGTTTATCCACCCGCGCGGCAGCCGAGGCCGGCAGTTTAACCGGCAGCCCCCGATGAACCGCCATGGACAACATGGCGTAGACAAAAAAGACCAGGAGGATAAAGACCATATCAATGAGCGGCAGCATCTCGATTCGCGCCTTCCTGCCTGCCGGATAATTCAGCTTCATTCCCGCCCTCGTTGCTGGGCAGCAGTCAGCAGCAGCTTCTCATAGACAATTTCAAGACTGGTGGCATACTTTTCGATACGCAAAGCCGCGTTTTCCACCCGGCTGTTAAAATAGTTGTAGGGGAAGACGGAGGAAATGGCAATACCCAGCCCGGCAGCCGTGGTAATCATGGCCTGGGCGATACCGGCGGTAACCACCTGCGGGTGTTCAACCCCCGCTCCACCCATCATGTTAAAGGAGGTGATGATCCCCGTCACCGTCCCTAAAATACCCAGCAGAGGCGCCACGGTAATCATGGTGTCAAGAACCACCATATAACTCCGCATACGTTTAAGTTCATCGCCGGCCGCCGCCTCCATCGCCTTGATCATAGAAAAATCACGATGCAGAATACCTGCCACCAAGATTCGGATTACGTAATCCTTCGAGCCGCTGACCTTAACCCGCACCTTCTCCCACTCCCCGCGCCGGCAGAGCTCCAGAACATCATCCACCAGCGTCTGATTGCGGTTCATATCCACCCCCGACCAGAACATGAAGCGCTCAATTATTACGGTGAATGCGATTACCGAGCAGGCCAGCAAGGGGTACATAACCGGCCCGCCCCTGTAAAAGTATTCCAACATGGCATTCTCCTTATGAACAGCTGCCGCTCGCGCTTACTGGGCGGCCTGCCTGGCCCTTGAAATTATTTGAAAGGCATCCAGCCCGGAAACAGGGCCGTCGGGTCTGAAGAGATTATCTGTGGTAAGCCTCATAATCCCAAGCCCAACAGCCGTTCTAATTTGCTCGAAAAAGGGCGCGGAATCGGCAACATCTTTCATTGTGACCTTCTTTGTGACCTCGGGAAAATCGAAATAGACAAAGAGCGCGTAAGCCACCGTACTTCTCTTAATTGGTTTATCCGGCTCAAAGGCATACTTCTTAATATTGGGGAAAATCCCTCTGTAAACCGCGGTTTCAATAAATTTATAGGCATTACCCGTGTAATTTACGTCCTTAAAATCACCATACCGATGCCTTTCTTCGGCCCTTTTCTGAATATCGTGCCGATAGTCCGGGGTTTTCAAAGGCGTATTTGTCATCTTGACAAACAACTCGGAAAACTGAGCCCTGCTGAGAACCGGGATTTTCTTAAAGGCGGTTACATCATTAAATACCCTGGGATACAGAAAGCGGCCTATCTCGTATATCCCGTCGAGGAGCCTCAGGGTTGGTCTCGAAACTATCTTCTCATCAACTATATAGACCTGGCCCTCACGCACGGCCTTTATGGTCTTGAAGCCCGCCTCCTCCCTGATGCGTCTTTTCGATATATGGTTCATAAAGCCCTTCTGGGCCAGATAGACATCAATCTCATTGGCGTGAGACAGAATATGTTCCTTACCGTAAGCCGCTATATTGGTATTATGGCGGGCATGAGCGTCCGCGGCCACATTAATACCGCCGGCGGTCTGCAAGGCAAATATGGCAATGGAAGAGGGGGCAAAGGTCTTCATCCGACTGTGAATCGCCTCAAAATAGACCCTCTTTCTCTTGGCCTGGGGGATTGTCTTGACCAGAGCGCGAATATGCCGCAACTTGGTCTCAAACTCCTTAATCATCGCCTCAGCCCGGCCTTCCCTGCCGGTGAGGAGTCCCAGCTCTTTCCAGTAAGCATAAACATCCTTGATGGTTCGAGGCTGCAGAGAGACCACCGTAATCCCGGCCCCCCGCAGTTTTTGCACCAGGTTTGGATAACCACGGGCGATCATGGGGCGAATCAGGACAAGATCAGGCCGGGCGGCAATAAATTTTTCGGCGTCATCATGATAACTGAAAATCTTCTTGGTCATGGCCTGCGGCGGATAAGCCTCATGCCTTGAGACGCCGATAACCTCCTTATTCAGACCAAGTGAAAAGAGGTTTTCAGTATGCGCCCCATACAGAGAAATAATCCTTTTAAAGGGCTTTTTGACGACAATCCTGTCTCCGGACTGATCAACAAACATCTTTGCCCCCGCCCGCGCCACCGGGGCAGAGAGCATAATCCCCGTCCAGATCAGGGCCAGCATAAAAAACAACGCCTGCATCATTTTTTTATTCATATTTACCCTCTTAAATTAAAGCAAAATGGCAGCCCTGAGCAAGCGGCTGCCAATATAGCACAAAGGAGTTTGGACACTCCGGATATTTTACAATTTTATATTATTGTCCCGTGCCACATCTTTAATATGATTGACGTAAATATTATCCCAGGCCTGATTTTCTCCAAGACCATGCATAATAGTTTTTACCCGTACTCCCGCTCTCTTAAAGGTGCTTTTCCAGGAATCTTCGTCATTACCAGCCATATCATTATGGTCATGATCGACGGCTATTAT
>DRPV01000119.1 GCA_011330685.1 Desulfobacterales bacterium | reverse complement strand
TCTGAACTGGCGCTTAATGAAGACATTATTAAAGAGTTAACCGAATATCCCACCAAAGGACTTGGGCCTGTAGTGCCAACCGATCCTTTGATATATCGTTTTTATGAAGTTATGCAGGTCTATGGGATGCCCATGAAGGCTGTAATACACGAGAAGTTCGGTGACGGTATTATGAGTGCAATTGACTTCACACTTTCCGTCGACAAAGAAGATGACCCCAACGGTGACCGTGTAAAAATCACTATGAATGGAAAATTTTTGCCTTACAAAAAATGGTAAGATCTCATCTGCCGCTTCGCAGCTCCGCCCGCCAGGCCTTTTCCGCCACAAAGGGCTGGGTAATATGTTTTGAGCCCGGCGGCACCAGGGCGCGTAATTCAAGCAGATCACCTGCCGTCAGCATGGATTTCACATAAGTAGTGCGGAAATGATGCGCCACCCCGCCCGCGGCGATGAGCGCTATACTCCGGCAAATGGCTTCAGTATCAACCCTTACTCCGCACAGGGTGTCATATTTATTGAGCGGGGCCTTAATATCCATGGCGACATAATCAACAAGCCCCTCTTTTAGGAGCAGCTTAACCATCTGCGGTCGGGAGCCGTTGGTATCAAGTTTAACCTCCAGATCCAGGGCCTTGAGGCGGGCGATGAAGCGGGGCAAATCTTTATGTTCCGTGGGCTCACCGCCACTGACCACCACCCCGCCCAGGCGGCCCCGGCGCAGTTTTAAAAAATCGAGGATTTCCCCTTCGTCATAGCCTGCCGCCTCTTTAACGCTTAACAGGGAACCGTTATGGCAGAACGGGCAGCGGAAATTACAGCCCTGGGTAAAAAGTATCGCTGCCGTCCGGCCGGGGTAATCGCTGAAGGAACAGCGCTGCAGGCCGCCGATGACCATCAGCCTGTCACTTTAAAATGCCGGCGGCTGGCGAATTCAGCCCGTTTGCCTTCATTCCACTGTTTTACGGGGCGCAGGTAGCCCACTACCCTGGAGTAGACCTCGGTCTCCCCGCCGCATTGCGGGCAAAGGGGCTCTTCGCCGTTGATATAGCCATGATGCGGGCAGATGGAGAAAGAGGGAGTCAGGGTAAAATAGGGCAGTTTGTAATGCTCGCAAATGGTGCGGACAAAGGATTTCACCGCCGCCGGATCAGGGGCTGACTCGCCAAGAAAGCAATGCAGCACCGTGCCGCCGGTATAACGGCTCTGCAACGGATCCTGAAGATCAAGAACCTGAAAGATATCATCACTATAGTCCACCGGCAGCTGGGTGGAGTTAGAATAAAGCGGCACCCGGCTTGCGGTTTGCAAACCGCATTTCATTTGCGGAAAGCGCTTTTGATCCAGCCGGGCCAGGCGGTAGCCGGTGCCCTCTGCCGGAGTGGCTTCCAAGTTATAATGATTATCTGTTTCCTGCTGGAACTCCTGCAGCCGGCCGCGCATATGATCTAAAACCCGGATGGCGAAGGCCTGGCCCTCCCGGCTGCCTATATCCATGCCGAAAAGATTTAAACCGGCCTCGTTGGCACCGATAATGCCGATGGTGGAGAAATGATTTTTCCAGTAACAGCCGAAACGTTCTTTTATCCGGCGGAGATAATAATGGGTGTACGGGTAAAGCCCCTTGTCGGTGAATCTTTCCAGAACCTTCCGTTTCACCTCCAGACTGGTGCGGGCAATATCCATCTGCCGATCGAGGCGCGTCATAAAATCGGCTTCATTATCGGCCTGAAAACCGAGGGCCGCCAGGTTAATAGTCACCACCCCGATGGAGCCGGTGAGCGGATTGGCCCCGAACAGGCCGCCGCCGCGTTTTTCCAGTTCCCTGGTATCAAGACGCAGGCGGCAGCACATGGAACGAGCGTCATCAACGGAAAGATCGGAATTAACGAAATTGGCAAAATAGGGGATACCATAACGGGCCGTAACCTCCCAGAGGCGGTCAAGCTCCCGGTTATCCCAATTAAAATCCGCCCCTATATTATAGGTGGGAATGGGAAAGGTGAAGACCCTGGCCTGGGCGTCTCCTTCCGCCATTACCTCCAGAAAGGCCTGGTTGATGGTGGTCATCTCCCGCTGAAAATCGCCGTATGTTTCCCGCTGCGGCTCACCACCGATAATGGCCGGTTCGTCGGCCAGGGTTACCGGCGGCTGTAAATCCATGGTCAGATTGGTAAAGGGGGTCTGAAAACCAACCCTGGTGGGAACATTCAAGTTAAAAATAAACTCCTGAACAGCCTGCTTGACCTCCGCGTAGCTTAAGTTGTCAAAGCGGACAAAGGGGGCCAGCAGGGTGTCGAAACTGGCAAAGGCCTGGGCCCCGGCCGCCTCCCCCTGCAGGGTGTAGAAAAAATTGACGATCTGGCCCAGGGCCGCCCGAAAATGCCTGGCTGGTTTGGATACCGCCTTGCCCTGCACCCCGCAGAATCCCTGGCGTAGCAGATCCTGCAGATCCCAGCCCACACAATATACCGACAACAGGCCTAAATCATGGATATGCAGATCCCCTGCCTCGTGCGCCTGCCGCACCTCCCGCGGATAGATGGAGCGCAGCCAGTAGGTCTTGCTGACTTCACTTGAAATATAATTATTCAAGCCCTGCAGCGAATAACCCATATTGGAGTTTTCCTCCACCTGCCAGTCAAGACGCTCAAGATAATTGTCAATTAATTTAACGTCAGCCCGGTCGGCAATCCGGCGGATATTGGCGTGCTGTTCCCGGTAGAGGATATAGGCCTTGGCGGTTTTTTTGAATGGCGAGGCTAACAGCACCTCTTCGACAAGATCCTGCACCTCCTCCACATCCGGAATCTCATGGTCAATCACTGCCTGGGCCAGGCTTAAGACCCGGATGGTCAAACGCCGGGCTTCGGGTTTATCAAATTCAGCTGTAACTTGGGCCGCTTTAAAAATGGCCTCGGTAATCTTGTCGGCATCAAAGGCGGTAACGGATTTATTGCGTTTACGGATAAAACGTAGGACAACGGGGGTTGAGCGGGCGGTATGCAAAGCGGCACTTTCAGACATGGCTTCTCCTTTCCTCGAAGGTCGCGCCTTCCCCAGCAGAGGGGGCAGACTCTTACATTATGGGTTTAATGATTTGGGATTTGGCAAGTCTTCGGACTATGGACGAAAAAAGCCTACTGGTCATCGCTTCCCAGGTTTTTTAACCCAGTGCTTAATGATGACGGTCGTTTCCATTCACCGCTGCGGGACAGTCCCGGATTCTCACCGGGTTCCTTGTTACCGCGCCTCCCCTGAGGCGCACCAATTCCATATCACTATATATTGTATGAGGACGCCCAAGTCAACACTATATATGGTTTAAAAACAAAAATAACACCTCAGCAGATAAACTTCCCGTAACCAGAAAACAAGGCCTGACCCGCTGGTGCTTTAAGAAAAGCCGGTGCCGCTTCTCGGGATACCTGGGGCGACAATTTTTATTATTTTCACCCTGGTACTGCTGAAATCCGGTATGCCGCCGACCAGATCAACCATTGGGGTATTACCGAGATTTTCATCAAGTCTGGTTACCATATTGGGGTTTATGCCGGTACCAAGTTTAGGGTCAGGAATCATTAAGTCGCCCTTCATAACAGCCCGGCCGCCGAGAAAAACATCCTCCCCCCTTGTCACCATCAGGGCTGAAGAACCAAGCTGAGTATGACCATAATGAAACGACACCGCTACACATCCCGGGCGGAGAAGGCGGCTCACCTGGGCCGTTCCCTCAATTCCATCCCTATTGCTTGGCGAAACCAGTCTAATCCGCTCACCTGACTTTATATGCAATTCCGCGGCATCTTGGGTGTTAATGACCACAAAATTATCCGGAAATATTTCCATGGCCCAGCGATGGGAATTGGTACGGGACTGGGTATGAACATTCATCTTGTGGGTAATGACATAATAGGGGTATTCCTGGTCTTTGTCGGCGATTATACGGCCGGAGCTGTCCATTGGCGGCAGATATTTCAGGGTTCCATAAAATTTCCGGCCCGAAAGACTGTTAACTGCCGCGGCCAGGTCTTCATTATAGAGTAGGGCCCTTTTTACCCCTCGTTTGAATTTAAGCCCGTCAAAGACATCCTCATATTTCCCAAACACGCCGCCCCTGGCCAGCGCGTAACAGGTTTTTCCCCACTCCTGTTGGGTAATAATATTGCGAAAACCCGCAACCAGATAATTTTTTTGGATAAAGTTCTGTTCTTTCTTCGACGCCGCAGGCAGCCCGGCATTTTCGGCAATATTGGCAAAGCCCCTGAGATAGAAATCCTCGCCCCGGTTCAGCGGGTGCATATGGCCGCCCTGGCCGGGGATCGCCTGATCTCCAAAACCGGGCAGATCCGCTGCCTTGGCCAAATCAATGAGAAAGGTCTCCAGACAATATGGCCGGCCGTCCCTTGTTTTGTCTGTCAGCGGTTCAAGCGCCGGTGTACGCAGGCCGGTGAACCTCAAGGCGGGCGCGTGCGGGGTGAACCAGCCATAATGGCCTTCAAGATAGGTTACATCAGGAACAATATAGTCGGCATAGAGGTTTGATTCATTAACCTCGATATCTATTGATACGTGGAGGGGGACTTTATCCGTGTTACGCAGGGTCTCCTGATAACGGTATCCGCCCGGCGTTGAATAAATGGGATTATAAAAATAAGTGAAAAGAACCTTGCAGGGATAAGGGTATTTTTCATCAATTCCACTCAAGGTTTCAACGCTTAAGCCACCTTTGGTAAATTGAAACCAAGGCCGTTTTGCCGGATAACCGCTGCCGGTTGCAGCCTTTTTATGTTTATATTCGCGGCTGTTCTCATAAACCGCCTTTTCTCTTGAAATTTTGACCCCGCCGGCTTTCCGGCGGCCGGGGAATTTCTTTAAATCATAAATACCATGATTCCACCCGGCCAGGCCGCCGCCGGAACTCATATAGCCGCCTTTGCCTTCAATACTGCCTGCCATGACGTTCAAGGCGGCAACCGCGTAGGCCGCGTAGGTTCCACATACATAATTTCCCGCTCCGTGATACTGGCAGACCGCGGCCTTACGTCCGTGGGCAGAAAAATCACGGGCGGTCTTTATAATGGTATCCTGAGAAACTCCGGCAAACCTGGCATAAGAGGCAAGACTGTGCTCCATAACCCCTTCCTTCATAAGCCTGAAGGCGGTCTTCACCCTGATATTTTTGCCGGTTACGTCCCGCACCGTTGTTTCCCGGTCTAAAAGCGCCTCATTAACCTGGTCATAGGCGATGGGCGAGCTCTCCCTGCCGGCCAGCACGACAAATGTGTCCCCGGCGCTGCCGCTGTCCGTGGCGACAATATCCGACAGGCGCAGAAACCTGCCGTTATGGGCATGAGCGGGATCATCAATAACAAGGTGAGTGGCATTAGCATAACAGGCATAGTCCCTGGCTCGGGCCGCTTTAGGATTGGGGGCCGTGAGATACTCCCGGTTATAGGCCTTATTCTCGATAATCCAGCGGATTAAACCCATGGCAAAGGCCCCGTCCTGCCCCGGCTTGATGGGAACCCAGTCCTCGGCATGGGCAGAGGCGTTCTGAGCCCTGGGGTCAACTATGGTAAATTTAACCTCTCCGGCCGAGTTTCTTTTGGCCACCGCCGCGCCATAGGTGTTTACTCCAGGCTGTCCGGCTTCATAAATATTGGCGCCAAAGACCAAAATATATTCCGCCCCCCAGGGATCGGCTTTTAACTCTACCTGCTCTTGATCCGTAAGAGCAAAATTACCCATACGAAAGCCTAGACCGCAGATATCCGTATGACCAATACGATTAACCGAGCCCATGGCCCCCTTGACAAAACGGTCGATCATCGCCTTTCTGCCAGTCTGCAGGCGGCCGGTGATCATGACAAAACCGTTTCTTTTTGAACCGAGTTCCGGGGCCTCCGGTTCAATCGGCTCATCACTATCAAGCGCTTTAAGCCCCTCGATCTCCCCATCTTCGCCGAGATGAGCAAAGAGCCT